>JBBTDR010000742.1:0-2540 GCA_038042665.1 Nitrospinota bacterium | reverse complement strand
GATGCGGTCTATGAAAAATTCTCGGACGCGGAGTTCGCGCGCCGCCACGCCTTGGCGCGCAAGCTGATGGAGCGCGACGGACTCGACGCGCTCATCCTGTGCGGCAGCCCGAACATCTATAGCCACCGCAGCGGCGTGACGTGGGGCTGCGGGCTGATCGACGCGCGTGGCATGGCCCAGTACACGGTCCTGCCGCGCCAGGGCGAGCCGACCCTGATTTACCCGCATCCGGGCTGCCACATCGAGGCCGCCCGCAAAATGGTGTCGATACGCGACGTGCGCGGCGGCCAGCACGGGCGCTAGCTAGAAAAAATCCAGGCACGAATTTGTTTCTGGCGTTTCTTGTGCCCAAGCCTGCTGGGTAAGCCTCTCCGGAGCGTTCGGCAGATAAATAAACACGTTCCGAGAGGGGCTTGGGGGGCTTGGGGCCAGGTCCACTTGTTGATGATGGGCTTGCTTCCTCCTCCCCGGGAGACGACCGCAATCCGAGCGGGTCTTGAACCGGATTAGCGGTCAATTACCGAACCGGGTTTGCACCACCGCGCCCAGGCCCAGCGCGCCGCCGGCAGGAGCACTAGCAGGGTGGTCGCGGCCAGGAGCGTGGCCGCGATGGGCCGTTCCACGAACACCAGCGGGTTCCCCCGCGAGGCGATCAGCGACTGCTGCAGGCTCTGCTCAAGCCGCGGCCCCAGGATCATGGCCAGCACCAGCGGCGCGGCTGGGAAGCCCCCCAGCCGGAAAATGTAGCCCAGGACGCCGAAGAACACCATGATGCCCACGTCGAAGGCGGTGTTGCTGACGCTGTAGGCCCCCACGATGCACATGACCACCACCAGGCCCGCCAGGTAGCGGTAGGGCACCTCCAGGAGTTTCACCCACAGCCCCACGAGCGGCAAGTTCAGAGCCAGGAGCATCAAGTTGCCGATGTACATGCTGGCCACGGTGCCCCAGAAGAGGTCCGGGTACTCCTGGATCAGCAGGGGCCCGGGCCGGATCCCGTGGATCATCAGGGCCACCAAGATCATGGCGATGGCGGCGTTGCCCGGGATCCCCAGGGTGAGGAGCGGGATGAAGGAGCTGCTGGCCGCTGCGTTGTTGGCCGCCTCGGGCGCCGCCACGCCCTCGATGATCCCCGTGCCGAATTTCTCCGGATGGGGGGAGAGGCGCTTCTCCACGGCGTAAGCGATGAAGGAGCTGATGATGGCCCCGCCGCCCGGCAGGACGCCGATGAAGAATCCCAGGAGGGAGCCCCGCCCCACCGCCGGCAGGCTCCGGCGCCACTCCTCCCGGCTGGGCAGGAGGCCCCGCAGTGTCGTCTTGAATACCTCCCGCACCTCCGGGACCGCCATGTTGCTCAGCACCTCGGCCACCCCGAACAGGCCCATGGTGACCACTACGAAATCGACGCCGTCCGTCAGCCGAGGGTGGCCGAAGGTGAACCGCTCGGCCCCGTGCACCGGGTCCAGCCCCACCATGCCGATGAGCAGGCCCAGCACGACCATGATGAGCCCCTTCAGGGGCGAGCCCTCGGAAAGGCATACGGCCATGAGAAGCCCCAGGATCACCAGGGCGAAGTTCTCGGGGGGGCCGAAGCTGAGGGCGAAGCGGGCCAAAGGCGGGGCCAGCAGCGAGAGGCCCACGATGCCGAGGGTGCCGGCGATAAAGGAGCCGATGGCGCAGATGCCCAGCGCCGGCCCGGCCCGACCCTGGCGCGCCATCTGGTAGCCGTCCAGACAGGTCACCACCGAGGCGGCCTCTCCCGGGATGTTCAGCAGGATGGACGTGATGGACCCGCCGTACATGGCCCCGTAGAAGACGCCGGCCAGCATGATCACCGCGCCGGTGGGCTCCATCCCGTAAGTAACCGGCAGCAAGAGGGCGATGGTGGCCGGCGCGCCCAGGCCGGGCAGGACGCCGATGGCTGTCCCCAGGACGGCCCCGACCAAGGTGTAGAGGAGGTTCCAGGGGGTCAGGGCCACTTCGAAGCCGTGGCCGAGGCTGCCCAGAAAGTCCATCCGCCCGTTTCCCTCAGCCGCCGAAAAGCTGGCCCGGAGGGAGCGGCACCCCGAGCTTGACGAAGAGCAGGTAGCTCCCCACGGAGAGCAGCGCGCCACCGATTATGCCCGGCAGCCACCGGGTCCCCAGCACGCGCAGGGCCAGGAGGGCCACCAGGGACGTCATCACCGGGTAGCCCGCCCACTCCAGGAGCGCGGCGTACCCGACCAGCCCGGCCACCAGGACGGCCGGGGGGGCCAGGCTCTCCTTGCGCGTGCCGGCGGGAGGCCCGCCCCCCCGGATCCCCTGGATCACCAGGAGAACGGCCAGGCCGATCAGGAGGGCGCCGCCGATGAAGGGGAAGAAGCCCGGCTGCGGGTCCAGCGCCGAACCCAGCGTGAGGCGAACGCCCGAGAGGCAGATCCCCACCCCCAGGGCCACCACCAGGATGCCGGCCGCCACGTCGCCCCACCGGCCCATCGCGCCCCCGTCGATGGCGGAATGCGGAGTGTGGAGCGCGGACCGCCGGCGGCGTCGGAGGGGGG
>JBBTDR010000741.1:0-3951 GCA_038042665.1 Nitrospinota bacterium | reverse complement strand
CAGGTCAGGCGGAGCTGGGCGCGCATGCCCCCCTGGCCCGCCAGGGAGCCATCCGGGAGGCGGGAGGGGCGCCCCGAGACGTAGATGTGAACGTGGCCCCCCGTCTGGACGGCCACGACCGGGGTGTAGAGCACCTTGTTGTTCCTGGCCGTGCGGTAGGTGTTCGCCGGGGCGACGTTGAAGCGCTTGATCACGGACTATCCTTCCCTTGCTTTTCTTTTGAGTACTGCCACAAGGCCCGATCCAATGTTCTCATGGAGACTTTGTGTTTCTTCGCGAGAACACGGCAGCATTCCGAATAGGCCCACCAAAATTCAAAACCATACTGCTTGGGCACGCTGACTTGCAGTGACCAGAGCGCGCGAAAATCGAGGATGGGGTATGGGTCACGCGCGCCGAAGTGAAGAAGGACCGAGGCCGTGGGCCAATTCACGCCGTCGAGAAGCATGAGCGATTCGATGCGAATCCGCTCGATTCGAGATGAGAGAGCAATCCGCGTCACCTCTTGAACGTATTCTTCGGAGTTCTTTTTGTAATGCCGGAGAGGTCTTTTACTTTTCCATTGAGCTAATTCCAGAAATTCACATTGGGTGTAAAATCCGCGTGCGCGCACTTGCGGGCTTATTTTATTTTCGATCTCAATTTCCCGAGTGCGCTCTTTCTCCGTTGCATAATCCCAACACCGCTCCGCGAGGGCCGGAATATCCTTCGCAGGAAACCGTAGCTGGAAAGCCAAGGCCATTTCCTTCACACGATCGCCACGGGGCGGGTGGGGGAGCCGGTCCCTCCCCGGATCTTGAGGGGGAGCGCCACGAGGAGGAATTCGTAGGTCCGGGCGCGGCTCAGCTCCTCGAAGAAGCCCACCTCCAGGAGGTGGATCCCCCGCTCGACCAGCATGTGGCAGTGGACCGGGAGAGAGGGGGCGGGCACCACCTCGACGGCGAAGTTGTCGGCCCCCAGCATGAAGATGCCCTGCTCCGCCAGCCAGCGGGCGGCCTCGATGTGGACGCCGGGGACGCCGCCCTTCTGGTGGTAGAAGTCCCGCTTGGGCCAGTGCTGGATGTGGCCCGTGCGGACGAGCACCACGTCCCCCGCCTCGATCCGGAGCCCCTGGGCGGAGGCGGCGGCCTGGATCTCCTCCCGGGTGATGGGGCGCCCGGCCTCCAGCACCTCCTTCTTGAGGTGGGCCGCCACGTCGAGGAGCACCCCCCGCCGCACGATGGGGGCCACGGTCTCGATCCCCACCTTCACGATGCCCCCCGTCTTCGTCTGGTGGGAGGCGGCGTCGAGGCCGCCGTGGAGCTTCATGTCCTTCGAGACGTGGCCGAAGGCGTCCACGTGGGTGCCGGTGTGGCCGGTGCAGAAGAAGGTGTCCACCGCCGCGCAGGCGCCCTCGGGGTACATCAAGTCCCCGTGCTCGCGGATCATGGAGTAGCCGAAGGGCCCGTGCAGGGGGACGTGGGGCATCCCGGGGAAGAGCTCCACCCCGAGGTCGAACACCTTGCTCCCGCGCGCGATCGACCGGATCTCCTCGATGTTCATGCGGACCTCAATCGTGTAGGAATAGAGGGAAGGTGCGCCGCTCCGCTTCTTGGGACGGGGCCATTGTAGCCCCGCCTCCGGAGGGGCGACAATGCGCGGGGGCGGCATGCCTGGTGGCAGGGGTTCGCTCGTCATTCTGAGCGAAGCGAAGAATCTGCTTTTCAAGAACTAGAAGCGGATTCTTCACTCCGCTTCGCTGAGCCTGCCCTGAGCAGCGCGAAGGGTTCAGAATGACAATCCTTCCGCGGGGCGCACCCTACCCGGTCTTGGGAGGGACACCCGCTTGAGAGGCCTCGCCCCCTACCTCCACCCGGCCTTCCAGACGGCCGTCCTCCTCCTGGGGCTCTGGGTGCTGCGCCTGGGGCTCCAGGTGCGCCGGGCGCGGGGGGGAGCCCCGGGCCCCGGGCGGGCCCGCCTCGCGGCGCGGCACATGCGCCTCGCGCGCGGGTTCACCGCCCTCCTCGCGCTGGGCTACCTCCTGGGCCTCGCGGGGATGCGCCTCGCCCTCGGGGAGCCCGTGCTCCAGACCGCCCACGGCTACTTCGCCACCCTGGCGCTGGGGCTGCTCTTCCTCACCGCCTGGCTGGGCCGCCGCCTGCGCAGGGCGCCCGGGCGGGAGGACGTCCGCCAGGTCCACGCCTACGCCGCCTTCCTGACGATCTTCCTCTGCCTCGCCGTGGCCTTCCTGGGGATGCACCTCGTACCCTGATCCCGCCCGGCCGCTGGCGCCAAGCCGCCGGCTGAGGTATGAGAGCGCCGGGCGGCCCCGAGATGGACAGCGTGGAGACAAACAGCGTGACCCCGCGGATCGCGAGCCTGATCCTCTGCCTCCTCCTCCCGCCGGCCGGCGCGGCCGCCGCCGGGCTCCCGGGAGACTACTGGGAGGGCAAGCGGCTCTACGGGGAGGTCTGCTTCTCCTGCCACGGCCACCGGGGGGACGGGCGCGGCCCCAACTGGAAGAGCACCCTCCCCCGCCCCCAGGCCTTCACCAGCCCCTCCATGCGGCGCATGGCGGACGACTACCTCTTCGCCGTCACCAAGTTCGGCAAGCTGCGGGTCCTCAAGGAGCAGATGGGGGGCTTCCGGCTCCGGGGCGCCAAGCCCTCCGCCATGCCCGGCTTCGCGGACTCGGTCGGGGACGCCGAGATCCGCGCCCTCCTCCGCTGGGTGCGGGGCTTCGCCTCGGGGAAGCCGCCGGACGACCCCGAGTCGAGGGAACTCTACGAGGCCGCCTGCGCCGAGTGCCACGGGAAGGCGGGGAAGGGAGACGGCCCGGCCGCCCTGGGGAGCCAGCCGCCCGGCTGGCCCTTCGTGAGCGCCATCCAGCCCCCGCCCACCGACCTCACGAGCCGGGAGCAGATGGCCCGCTTCGACGACGCCTATCTCTTCTGGCTGGTCAAGCTGGGCCGGATCGGCGCCACCGAGGAGAGGGGCTACGGCTTCATGGAGCCCTTCGGCCACATCCTCACGGACGCGCAGATCCGGGGCATCGTCCGCTACATCCGCGAGGCCTTCATCGAGGGGAGGCCGAGGGGGAGGTAGGGGGAGAAGAACGGTTGCCCAAAAAATCAAACGCTCCAGACCTCTGGATCTTTACCAAACTTTTCGCGATACAACTCCTCCATCTTCACAATAATGTCCTTGCAAGCATTTATGTCCGCCTTAAGTTCCGAATCTGGTATTTCTTTTCTTTCGGGTTTGAACATATCTTTCGCAGGGACGAGATGGTCGTCTGCGTCCAAAAGAATTGGATTATGACAGAGAAGATTTCTATGTGTGGAAATTTTGCGCAATTTGTCCAGGATTTCATTCATAACCTTTTTCCCATTTGATTCGAGACGAGCATCAACGAGAAATTTGGCGAAGTCTAAGATTTGCTGAAATCCCAAACGAGGCCTGATCAAGTGGAAAAGTGCAAATTTTACAGCTTCTTTATCTGTTACAAGCGCTTGTATCCATGCCAAGACAAGTGTTTCCGCCGTAACACAGTTTTGAACCAAACGCCCCGTTATCATCATTCTTTCTTCGAATTTATCCATTTTATCCATTTCGCACCCCCCCTACCCCACCTGCCTCGTCAGCGCCGCCAATTCGTCCAGCTTGGGCAGGAGGGCGTCCCTGGCCGCCGAGGCCACGTAGAAGAGCGCCCGGCGGACCCCCTCCTTCTTGTGGCGCTCAAGGGCGACCGCGTTCATGGGCGCGTAGAAGAGGGAGACGGGGATCTCCCCCCGCCCGGCCTTGGCGGCCAGCTCGTTCAGGCGGTCCATCTTCTCGCGGACGGAGACCTTCTGGCCCCGGACGTTGGGCATCCACTCGTCCCCGTAGCGGAGGACGCGCTCGAAGGTGCGGGGGCCGTCCCCGCCCACGATGACGGGGAAGCCCCCCTCCATCGCGGTCCAGCGCCCGGGG
>JBBTDR010000740.1:0-10473 GCA_038042665.1 Nitrospinota bacterium | reverse complement strand
CTGGAGGACGAGGCCGGCGTCGGCGGCGACCCCCACCTCGGGCTTGTAGGTGCGGCCGATGCTCCGGGGGTCGAGGGCGGCGTGGATGAGCTTCGTCTCCTTCCCGAAGAAGCCGGGCTTGAGGAAGGTGGTGGTGTGGGCGAGGCGGGTGCCCACGGCCAAGACCACGTCGGCGCTCTCGAAGAGCCGCCGGGCCTCGGGGATGGTCCCCCTCCCGATGGAGCCCAGGTAGAGGGGATGCGCGTTCGGCATCACGTCGTCGCGCCCGGTGGAGGTCATGACGGGGGCCGAGAGGGCCTCCGCCAGCTTGGCCAGCTCCTCCGAGGCGCCGGACCAGAGGACGCCTCCCCCGGCGAGGATGAGGGGACGCTCGGCGCCCTTCAGGAGGACGGCGGCGGCGGCCAGGGCCTCGGGGTCGGGCGCGGGGCGCAGGGCCTGGGGGACTCCCTCCAGCTTGGGCGGGGGGGAGGGCTCGTTCATCACGTCGCGGGGGAGGTCCACGTGCACCGGGCCGGGGATGCCCGAGAGGGCCGCGAGGTAGGCCTCGCGGATCACCTCCGCCGCGCGCTCGGGCTTGCGCACCTGGACCGACCACTTCACCACGGGCTTGAAGAGGGCGATCTGGTCGATCTCCTGGGCGGAGTCCCGGAAAGTGTCCCGCATCATCGGGGCGCCGGTGATGACCAGCACCGGGCTCTGGGCCATCCAGGCGTTGGCCACCCCCGTGAGGAGGTTGGTGGCGCCGGGGCCGTTCGTGGCCATGCAGACCCCGGGCCTGCCGGTGAGCCGCCCGTAGGCGTCGGCCATGAGGGCGGCGCTCTGCTCGTGGCGCACGGTGAGGAAGTGCAGGTCCTCGCGCCCGTACATCCCGTCCAGGATCTCGATCATGCACGAGCCGGCCATGCCGACGACGTTCCGGCAGCCCAGCTGGGCCAGCGCCTCCGCCACCGCGTGGCCCGCGGTCATGGTGGCCATCCACCCGTCTCCTCTTTGTGAAGGGAAGGTCCCGCGGCGGGGCCCGCGGGGCCCCCGCTTCTGTCCGCACGGGAGGGATGGAGGGAATGTAGAGGCCGGGGCGGAGGAGTGTCAAAGCGCCCGGAGGGCCCCGGCCGTTCCCTCAGAGCCCCTGGCCGGCTCCAAAATCAGGACTTGCAAAAATCTTCGATTTTTGTTTGTATTATAAATGTGTTTTATTCGTTGGCCCCGAAGGGAGAGGGAACGGCATGCAGACAGCCCTCGAAAGCCCCGCCGCCCGGGCCTCGGCCCGGGTGGAGAGCATCGCCGCGGGAGGGGCGGGCGTGGCCCGGCTCGGCCGCCGCGTGGTGTTCATCCCCCGGACGGTGCCCGGAGACGCGGTGCGCTTCCGCGTCGCCTCGGACAAGGGGAAGTACCTCCTCGGGGAGCTCGAGGAGATCGAGGCGCCGAGCCCCCACCGCCGCCCCGCCCCCTGCGCGCACTGGGAAGGGTGCGGGGGCTGCCCCCTCCAGATGATGGCCCCCGCCGCCCAGCTCGAGGCGAAGCGGCGCATCTTCCTCGACGCCCTCGCCCGCATCGGGAAGCTGGAGCTCCCCGTCCCCCTGCGAGAGCTCGCCCCCGCCGCCCCCGAGTTCGCCTACCGGCTGCGGGCGCGCTTCCAGGTCCGCGGAGACGCCCTGGGCTTCTTCGCCCCCGGCACCCGGCGCCCTCCAGCCCATCGAGGACTGCCTGCTGGTGGAGCCCCCCGTCGCCCGGTCCCTGGGCGAGCTCCGGCGGCTCCTCCGGGCGGACCCCCGCGCCCGCCGGGTGGACGCGGTGGAGATCACCTCCCTCGGCCCCGGCCCCGGGGACGGCGCGGGGCTCCACGTCCATCCCCAAGGCGGCCGGGACACGGGGGCGGCCCCGATCCCCCGCCCCGCCCGCGCGGCCTGGGAGGCCTTCGCCAAGGGCCACGGCTTCCCGGTCAGCTTCGCCGGGGACCGGAGGCCGGGCGAGGCCCCCGCCTGGACCGCTTCATCCTCCCCCGAGCCCGGCCTCACCCTCCAGGTCTCGCCCGAGTCTTTCGTCCAGGCGAACCGCGCCGCCAACCAGGCGCTGGTGGAGGCCCTCCTCCAGGAGGCCCGCCTCGCCCCCGGCGGGCGCCTCGTGGACCTCTTCTGCGGGGCGGGGAACTTCGCCCTGCCCTTCGCCCGCCGGGGGGCGCGGACGCTGGGGGTGGAGAGCAACCCCTTCGCCGTCCAGGACGCCGAGGCCAACGCCCGGGAGGCGGGCGCCGAGGGCGCGCGCTTCCTCCTCCGGGAGGCGGGCCGGGCGGAGGCGGAGGACATCCGGGACTCCTTGGGCGGGGCGCCCGGCGCCCTCCTCCTCGACCCCCCGCGCAAGGGGGCGCTCGAAACCATCCCCCTGGCGCTCGCCCTGGCCCCCCGGCGGATCCTCTACGTCTCCTGCAACCCGGCCACTTTCGCCCGCGACGCCCGGGAGCTCCACGCGGGGGGCTACCGCATCGAGGCCGCCTACCTCATCCCCATGTTCCCCAACACCGCCCACGCCGAAACCCTGACCTCCTGGTCGCGCGCCGGAGAAGCCGCGCCGGAGGTGGAACCGGTGCATCGGCCGCCATTGGAGGATGTCTGATGTTCCTCACCCGCAGGCAGCGCGAGATTTATGAATTCATCCGGGAGTTCATCCAGGCCAAGGGCTACGCCCCGAGCATCGCCGAGATCGGCCAGAACTTCCGGCTGACCTCCCCGGCCACCGTCCACAAGCACCTCCAGAACCTGGCCCAGAAGGGGCTCATCAAGCGGAGCTGGAACCGCAGCCGGGCCATCGAGCTGGTCTCGGGCGCGGACACCGTGGGCGCCGACGCCGCCGTGGCCTCGGGCGCCATCCCGCTCAAGGGCCTCATCGCCGCGGGCGCGCCCCTCGAGGCGGTCGAGGACAACGAAACCATCCCCCTGCCCTGGACCCCCGGCAAGAGCAACCTCTACGCCCTGCGGGTGAAGGGCAGCTCCATGATCGAGGACCACATCCAGGAGGGCGACTACGTCATCGTCGAGCAGCGCGAGAGCGCCCGCAACGGCGAGACCGTGGTGGCCCTCCTGAACGGCGAGAACGCCACCCTCAAGCGCTTCTACCGGGAGGGGGACCACGTGCGGCTCCAGCCGGCCAACGCCTCGATGGCGCCCATCCGGGTGAAGGAGGGCGACCTCCGCATCCAGGGCGTGGTGGTGGGGGTGCTGCGGAAGTACTAGCCAAGCGGCCCCCTTCTCAGAAAGGAACCGGGGCCATGCGCACGGCGAGCGCGTCCTCGGGGGAGCCCTCCCCCCGCCTCATCGCCCACGTGGACATGGACGCGTTTTTCGTGGCCGTGGAGCGCTTGGAAGATCCTTCCCTCCGCGGCAAGCCCGTCATCGTGGGCGGGAGCGTGGGCCAGCGCGGGGTGGTGGCGGCGGCCTCCTACGAGGCGAGGAGATTCGGCGTCCGCTCCGCCATGCCCATGGCCCGGGCCCGCAGGCTCTGCCCCCAGGCCGTCTATCTCCCCTCCAACCATGAAAAGTACGCCGCCGCCTCCAAGCGGGTGATGGAGGCGCTGGGCGGCTTCACCCCCGTCGTCGAAGTCATGTCCGTGGACGAGGCCTACCTCGACCTCACCGGCACCGGGCGCCTCCACGGCCCGCCCCTCGCGGCGGCGGCGCGCATCCGCCAGGCGGTGCTGGAGGCCACGGGCTGCTCGGCCTCCATCGGGGCGGCCTCGAACCGCATGATGTCCAAGGTGGCCTCGGAGCTCGCCAAGCCCGCGGGCATCCTGGTGGTGCTGCCCGGGCGGGAGGCCGCCCTGCTCGCCCCCCTCGGGGTGGAGACCCTCCCGGGGGTCGGCCAGGTGACCGCCGCCCGCCTGCGGGGGCTGGGGGTGCGGACGGTGGGGGAGCTCGCCCGCCTCCCCCTCTCCTTCCTGGAGGACCACTTCAAGAGCGCGGGGGGCTGGCTCTACCGGATGGCCCGGGGGGAGGACGAGACCCCCCTCGTCACCGAGAGCGCCCCCAAGAGCATCGGCCGGGAGACCACCTTCGCCGAGGACGTGGGCGATCCCGCCCGGCTCGAGGCCGCCCTCTCGGGGCTCGCCGAGCAGGCGGCCGCCCGCGCCCGGCGCAAGGGCCTCTGGGCCCGGGGGGTGACCCTCAAGATCCGCTTCGCCGACTTCACCACCCACACCCGCGCCGCCGTCCTCGACCCCCCCTCCGCCCTGGACCGGGACGCCGCCCAGGCGGCGCTCGGCCTCCTGCGCAAGGCCCTGGGCGCTCTCTCGGGCGGGCGCAAGGTGCGGCTGGTGGGCGCCTACCTCACCGGCCTGGAGCCCGCCGGCCTCCAGCCCCTCCTCTGGGAGGAGGCCGGGCGGGAGCGCGAGGAGCGCCTGACCGCGAGCGTGGACGCCGTGCGGGCCCGCTTCGGCTTCGAGTCCCTCGTGACCCGCGGCGCCATCGGGGGGATGGACGGGCAGAGGAAAACAAGGTAGGACACTGCCGAGACTCTCTGTTCATAGGGCGGGAAACGGATGAGCGACAAGTCCGCAATCGAATGGACAGATTCAACATGGAACCCGGTGACCGGGTGCACAAAAATAAGCCCTGGATGCAAACATTGCTACGCTGAGAAATTCGCCGAGAGATGGCGTGGAATACAGGGACATCCTTACGAGCAGGGATTCGATCTGCGAATTTGGCCAGGCCGTTTACGCCTCCCTCTTGAATGGAAGGTGCCACGCACGATTTTCGTGAACAGCATGAGTGACTTATTTCATGAGAAGGTCCCTATCGCCTTCATTAAGCGAGTTTTCACCGTAATGAAGAAAGCTTCGTGGCATAAATTTCAAATACTGACTAAGAGAGCCGACCGTCTAGCTGCAGTGGCCGAAAAAATCCATTGGCCAGAAAACGTGTGGATGGGGGTATCTGTAGAAACATCCGAGTATCTTTGGCGAATTGATCACTTGCGGCTCGTTCCCGCTGCGATCAGGTTCCTTTCCATCGAACCGCTGCTGGGTCCCATTCATAACCTGGATTTGGATGGCATCCATTGGGTGATTGTAGGAGGAGAAAGCGGACCAGGAGCCCGTCCCATGGACCCTTCTTGGGCGAGGGATATTCGCAGCCAGTGCTTATATTCAAAGGTGCCCTTCTTCTTTAAACAATGGGGCGGGGTCTGGAAGAAAAGGAACGGGCGTCTCTTGGACGGCCGCACGTGGGACGATCTCCCGGCAGGGCGCCTCCCGAACAATTGCAAACCCCAAGCTACGCTCTCGATTGGCGGGGCCATTCGATAATGGCCCAGGACGACTTGATTGGAAGGTGGTCCGTTGAGAAACTTGATTTGTTGCGAAAATACCTTGAAGCCTATGTCAAAGTTCTTAGGAAACGAGATTGGTGTAAGGGCTATGAGTACATCGATGGCTTCGCCGGCACAGGAAAGCCAAAAACACGCGATGAAGAAACATATGTCGATGGGTCCCCGCGGGTGGCCCTAGATCTTCAATATCCGTTTACGAAGTACCACTTCATCGAAAGTACAGAATGGCGGATTAGGAAATTAGAAGAGATGAAAACGGAGTTCCCTGACAGGCAGATTGAAATATACCCAGGCGACTGCAACAAAATGTTGCGAGAGCAGATTGTCCCAACCCTTCCTAGATCAAGTTACAAACGTGCAGTCGCTTTTTTAGACCCTTTTGGCATGCAACTGGAATGGAACACTCTCAATGAAATAGCTCAGACGAGGGCGATTGAAGTTTTTATCAATCTTCCCGTGATGGCAATTAATCGAAATGTTCGACGGCGTCGAGAGGAAGATATCACTCCCGCCGCCAGAGAATGCATGGACCGTCTTTGGGGAACCACAGATTGGACGGCTGAAGTGTACGAAGAAAAGCAGACCCTTTTTGGGCCTGAGCGTGTCAGAATAAAGCAATCGGGCAAAGACCTGGGACGTCGATTTCGGAATCGACTCATGGAGATTTTTCCTAATTGCACGATGCCGGTGCTTATGACCAACAGCAAGAATGCTCCTCTCTACTGCTTAATATTCGCCGGGCATAACAACACGGGAGTAAAAATCGCCAACAGCATCTTTGGGAAATTCGAAACGATGGGTTAGGCAGTACAATAACTAGGTGGGTGTCGGTTTTTGCTTCCATAATTACGCTTATCTTCCATTCATTTTCTGACTTTCGCGGATTTCCACGCTTTTCCTCGGGCTCCTTTTCGCATTTCCCCCCGCGTTATTGCGCTTCGTTACAAAGGCGAGCGAAGAAACCGCCCCGCCCCTGAGGCCAGGGGCGGGGCGGCGGGCGGCGCTTACTTCGCCAGGACGGGCTCGCCCTCGGGCGCGCGGATGCGGAAGCGGGTGTCCAGCGCCCGCAGCTTCTCCACCACCCCGGTGTACTCGAGCTCCGACATGGGCAGCATGGCCGCGCCGAAGAAGCCCTGGCGCCGCATCTCCATCGCCTTCTCGGAGACGCGGTCGCGGACGGTGTCCCAGAAAGGATGGGCGAAGGCGTCCATCACCTCGGTGAGCCGGCCGTTGTGCATGGCGAAGGCCCCGCAGCTCACCAGGGGCGGGCCGTCGAAGTAGCTCGTCGGGGTGTTCAGGGTCACGGGCATGAGGGGCATGTTGTGGGAGCCCCGCATGCCGCCCGCCACGAAGTGGCCGATGTGGAAGGGGGCGAGCATCTCGCCCGTGGCGGGGAAGCTCATCTGGGTGCGCACGAGCATGACCGGGTCGTCCTTGCCGGTGTAGGTGCCCGCGATGTTGTGCAGGCGCGAGGTGGCGACGGCCACCGCCTGCTCCCCGGTCGCCCGGGCCCAGATGGACTCGATGACGAACCGCTCGGCGTCGCGCAGCAGGGCGGCGATGTCGTAGATGTCCTCGGGGGCGTTCAGCTCGATGACGCGGTCTCCCTCGGTGCAGTTCACGTCCATGATCACGAAGCGGAAGCCCTTGCTCATCTTGGGCGAGAGCATGAGCCCCGGGGTGTTCATCACGTCGGCGAAGGCGAGGTAGAGCGGGAGGTTGTAGGCGCCGGGGTCGGTCTTGTCCGCGGCGAAGAAGAGGAAGGGCTCGTTGGGCCGCTCCTCGATCTCCATCTCGGCCACGGCGGGCCCCATGCCCCGCACGTTGCCCGCGAAGGCGTCCTTCAAGAGGTCCTGCCCCGCGCCGTAGAGGCCCTGCTCCTTGGCCACCTCGGTCCCCGCCTCGAAGGCCTCCCAGGCGAGGCGGTGGACGGCCTCGTCGCTCTCGCCCCGGGTGTGGGTCATGAGGATGGAGATGTCGTCCCCGTTGTGGCTCACGTAGCTGTCGAGGAGGAGCCCCTTTCCGCCCTCGGCGACGTGGGCGCTGACGGTGTTCATGAGCCGGGCGGAGGGGGCGATGTGGCCGCCCACCGAGCCGACATCCGCCTTAATGACGCTGAGGGTGATCTTCATGACCCGCCTCCTTGAGCCGCGCCGCGGGAGGACCCCGCGGCATTCTGGAAGGACGCTTCGGGCACACCACGGGTGCCGCATTCGCGATGTTGGAATGCAAGGTCTGTTCCTCTGATTTCTTGATCTGTCGAGCGAAAAATGAACCTTTCGCGGCGGAAGCTGGATCGCTCCGCGCCCGGCGGTCCGAAATCCGGTCTCGGCATCCTCAAAAAAAGGAAAGCGGACGGCTCAAGGCACGAACTCGGCGGGAGGCGGCCCGTGGGCCCACTCCCGCCGCCCGGCGGCGAGCCACCGAGTCCGCGTCCCCATGGCAGGCGCGCCCGGCGGGGCAAAACGCCCGGATGACAATAATGACACGGGGCATTCCGTCCCAACGGCGCGATCCGCGAACCCGCGCGAATGTGCGGCAAGAACCTCTCCGCGCCCCGGGCCCACATGGCCCGAGGGCCGGGGCGCCCCCGCCTGGGGGAGGAGATGCGGAGCGCTCGCGCTTTCGCGGGCTCCCGCGCCGTCTCCCGCCGGAGATGATTCGCCCTCGGCCGAGCGGCAGGAACGGGACTGGGCGGCGCGCGGGGAGTTTCGGGGAGAAAAAACCGGCGCGCTCTTCCCGCCTACAGCACCACGGTCAGCGTCCCGGCGGCGGTCATGCCCGCCCCCAGGGCCAGGCGCCAGGTGACGTTCTCGGCGTCGCGGAGGAAGAGGTGGGCGATCAGGATGGCCAGGAGCGGCTGGAGGGAGGTGATGGACGAGACGTTCACGGCGAGGGTATGGCTCATGGCCAGGCTGTAGGAGGGGATGGCCACGGTCTGGCACAGGGCGGCGCAGGCGACCCAGCGCCAGTTCCCGGCGGGGATGCGGCCCAAGGCGATGCTGGGCTCGAACTTCCAGGCGACGAACCAGGCCATGGGCGCCCCCATCCAGATGGTCATCGCGGCCACCGCCAGGGGGGACATGTCCTTGCCCGCGGCCTTGAACATCACCCCGGTGGAGCTCCAGATGAAGGTGGTCGCCGCGGCGGAGAGGTATCCCAGAAGACGATCCCTCCTGGAAGCCGAGCCGCCCCCCGCCCCGGCGGGGCTGGCCCGCACCACCGTCGTGATGCCGGCGATGAAGAGCCCCAGGCCGATGAAAATCCGGGGGGAGAGGGGCTCCCCCAGAAACATGGCGGCGAGCAGCGCCGTGACGACCGGGGTGTTGGCCGCGACGGGGATGGCGCGGCTGGGGCCGATCCGGCGGATGGCGAAATAGTAGGTAAGCCGGGAAAGCACAATCATGAAGATGGCGATCAGCACGAGGAGGAGATAGGTCCCCGGCTGGGAGGGCCGGAAGGCCGACGCCGGGAGGAGCACCCACGCGACGGGCAGCACCAGGATTGCGTTGCCGGTGGTGGTGGCGGCGGTGGTCTGGAGAAGGGGCGCGCCCTGGATGGCCGCGCGGATGAAGAAGGAGAGCGACGACCACGCCACCAGGGCGACCGCCGCGAACATGAGGCCCAGGGCGTGCGTCGGCTCGCTCATCAGGGGGCTCTCGTCCCTCCAGCCGGAATGTCCTCTCTCCGCCCGTCATCCGGCGGGGGAGACGAGCATCCACCGGTCCTCGACCTTCGTGGCCGCCTTGGCGAAGCGGTAGAGCACGCACTGGCTCCGCAAGAGCTCCCGCACCCGCCGGAACTGCTCCGCCGTGCCCGGCGAGGTGACGGTCAGCTCGAGCTCAATGCCCTGGACGCCGCCGCCCCCTCCATCTTCCTCGGAGCGCACGGGGAGCATGGTGAGGCGCCCCTCGATCGTGAGGTCCACGAGGGGCATCCCCACCTCCTTGGCGAACATCTCCACGTGGGCCGCCGCGCACCCCGTCAGGGCGGCGAGGGTGTACTCGGCGGGAGTGGGATGCTCGAAGCGCCCGCCCCGGTTCGGGGGCTCGTCGATGATGAAGGGGACGCAGTCGCGCACCCGGGCCTCGGAGCGCAGCCGGCCCTTCCACTGGGTGCGGACGGTCCGGACGACGGGGGCAGCCTGGGCCTGTGGGTCCGCCATGAGAGTCCCTCCCGGCATCGGTGCGGTGTGCCCCCTATGTACCACCACCCCCGCCCCCGGGCCAGGGCGCCGGGGGAGAAGCGTCATCCTCCCTCCATCGCGCTCAGGGCCTCCGACAAGAACCCGAGCAGCCGCGCCCCCTCCGCCACGGCGGCGAAGGAGAGTGTCCGCCGCGTGGGGTCCACGTGGCCGAGGACGTCCGCCACCCGCAGGCGCACCGTCCTCCCGGGGACCGTGCGGGCCTCCTCCGCCAGGCGGAAGCTCTCCGAGGCCGGGATGAAGGGATCCTCCCGCCCATGCAGAAGAAAGAGCGGGAACCTTCCCCGGCCCGCCACCACTTTCAGCGACCATTCCTCCACCCGCCGGAGGAGGTCGGGAGGCTGGACGCGGTAGAGCGCGTCAAAGCGGGCGGGGTCGCGGTTCTCCATCAGGGCGAGGACGGGCCCGAGCCGCTCGGGCAGCCTGGACACCTGGGCGGAGACGTCCGCCCCCTCCTCCCGCAGCTTCGCCCGGACGATGGCCTCCGCCTCCGCCTCGTGCCCCTCGAGCCCCAGGAGTTCCGCGTTGTGGCGGAGGAAGAGCCACTTTCCCGCGCGGATGGGCGGCCCCCCGGGGAAGGCGGGCTCCTCCCCCCTCCCGCCCGTGGTCAAGTGGCGGAGCACCTCGCGCAGCTCGAAGTAGGCCCCGACGGCGATCGCGTAACCCACGCGCTCCCCCATCTCCGGCCGAGCCGCCGCGAGGAGGACGGGCCCCGCCGAGAAGGAGAACCCGAAAAGCCCGCAGCGGGGCGAGCCGGGCGCGCGGCGACCATCCAGCCAGCGGAAGGAGGAGGCGAGGCGGGAGACGTCCTCCCAGTCGGGCCGGAAGCGGCGCATGCCCGGGAGCTCGGGAACGGCGGCCGCGAAGCCCAGGCGCGCCAGGGCGCGCGCGAAGGCGGCGAGGCGGGGGTCGCGCCTGCCGGCGTCCGTCATCCAGTGGGCGAGGAGGAC
>JBBTDR010000739.1:0-9346 GCA_038042665.1 Nitrospinota bacterium | reverse complement strand
GGAGGCCCGCTTCCAGTAGAACGCCCCGAACATCAAGGGGATGAACTGCATGTGGTACATGTTGACCAGCTTGATCAGCTCCCAGATGAAAGCAGGGCGGTTGATGGCGATCCAGACCGTGAGGGCGCCAAAGACCACCATGGCCCACCGGCCGATCAGGATGAGCTGCCCCTGGGAGATGTCCGGCTTGATGTAGCGCTTGACGATGTCCTTGGCGAGCATGGCGTCGGCCCCGACGAGCCCGGAGTCCAGGGTGGACTGGCCGCAGGCCCAGACCGCGACCACCATCCAGGGGATGAGCCAGGGCGCCAGCTGCTGGATCGCGATCAGGATGGCATTGTCCATCGGCTTGCCGGGCCCCGAGACCTGGTGGCTGACCATCCCCAGGATGCCGAAGGTCGTGGTCATCATGAGGAGCGCCCCGCCCGTTATCAGGACGTTCCGGCGGAACGCGCCCAGGCTCCTGATGGTGTACATGCGCGTCATGCGGTCCGAGATCGTCAGGGGGTGGCAGAACATGAAGAAGAACCACCCGATGAAAAGGCCGAAGCTCGCCGCGTCCCCGGCAGGGAGGGTGAGCTTGGACGGCAGCGTGTCCATCAGGTGGGTGTAGCCCCCCGCCGCGTTGAGGAGGACGAACGTCGCCACGACGCCAAAGGCCAAGGCGATGACCCCCTGGAGGACGTCGGTGTAAATCACCGCCCGCATCCCGCCGTAGAGGGTGTAGGCGACGGTCGTGATGGTCAGGATCCACACTCCCCAGGCATAGGGGACGCCGGCGAACTGTTCGAGGACGGTCCCCATGGCCACGCCGTTCGAGGCGAAGTAGGGGATGAGGAAGATGATGCTCCCCACCGCCCCGAACAGCCGCAGGAACTCGCTCTCGTAAAAACCCCCGTAGAAGTCCTGGGGCGTGCTGTAGCCGAACTTCTTGCCGATGGGCCAGAGGCGCTTGCCCACGTACCAGAGCCCGAAGATCATGACCGCGTAGCCGAAGCCGTAGCCCAGGAAATTCACCCCGTGGATGTAGAACCAGCCCGTCGTGCCCAGGTAGATGCCCCCGGACATGAGAGTGGCCATGATGGTCATCGTGTTGGCGAAGGGCCCGATGCTCCGGTCGGCCACGAAGTAGCTCTCCTCGGTGGCCACGTTGCTGCCCCACTTCCAGCCGACCCACATGACCGCGGCCAAATACACGATCACCGCCCCGAATATGAATTGCGGCGAGGACCAGCTCATCGCCCCACCTCCTCTCGCGACACCCGCGCCAGCAGCCAGAGGCCGTAAATTGCGATCGCGGCGTACCAGGCGAGGGGAAGGTACCGGTGGAGGATGAAGGGGTTGTAGGGCGTGGTGAAGACCAGGATGAGAAAGACGACGAAGAGCCAGCCGTCGACGGTGAGCCTCCCTTCCTTGATCATGGCGTTCCTCCCCCTTGGGCGATCGCAGCCTCACTCCAATGCGGGCTCCCCCTTCCGCGCCGCGCGCGGGGGCCCGCACCCGGAAAGCCCCATGCCCGGAACCCGTACCATCTCGAATGATTGACACTAATAATATGGGAGGACTGCGGGGGGCGTGTCAAGGAAATACGCCCGCCCCGCCTGTTCCGCAGGGCCGGCCGGGGCGTCTTTCCCGCGGGGTGGGGGGCCTCAGCGCCGGGGGAACCCGGGCTGGCGGGCGGCGCGCGCCATCTGGTCCTGGTGCAGGAAGTCGTGGATGCCGCAGTAGACGATGCGGTCGTAGCCGTTCAGGTGGCCCAGCCGCTTGCTCATGAAAACGATGAGCCGGCCGAGGTCCCGCGGGCGGTAGGGGAGCAGCACCTCGCGGGTGGCCGCGCGGTCCGGCCAGAGGGCGGCCCGCATCCCCTCCCAGGTGCCCTCCCCCACCGGGTGAAGGTGGGCCGGGGCCATCGAGGGCCCCTGCTCCCGGCGGCGCATGGCCTCCCAGCTCAGCTTGACCACCGGGTCCGGGGCGTTGTCCCACGCCCCCGTGGCCCCGGCCCCGCGCAGCCCGTCCAGGAAGTTCGCCCGGAAGGACCACTCCTCCCGCATGATGTGCTCGAGCCCCTCGAGGATGGACCACTCCCCGCCGGGCGGCCTCCAGCGCGCCTGCCCCTCGGAGAACCGGCCGAGGAAGGCGATGAGGTTGCGGCGATCCTGGAGGATGATCCCGGCGGCCTGGTCGAACTGCTGCCCGGGGGTCATGGGCTCGCCTCGGCGGGGTCCGGACGCGCGGCCGGGCCGCCGCTCATTTTCTCACGCGCCTGTAGCCCCGCGCCTCCATGCAGGCGAGGAAGCGCTGGGCCACGTCGGCCTCCTCCCCGGGCCGGGGGTCGTAGTACCCGCCGGGGCCGGGCGAGCCAAGGAATCCCCCCGCGGGCGCCCGGCGGCGGATGGACTCCGCGTGGCGCTCGCAGAGCTCCTGGTCCCGCATGATCTCCTGGGGCGCCGCCCCTTCCTTCCGCCACTCATAGGCCGCGCAGCCGGCGAGCGCCCCCGCGATCAGAAGGGCGGCCGTCCACCGCCATACGTTCTTGCCCATCCCGATCTCCTTCCGCAGGGGCGGCCGGCCGCCCCTACGCATCGGCCTCCTCCAACTCCCCCAAAAGCCTCTCCCCCTCCTCCGGGGAGCCCAGGAGGGTCCGCTGGCCGGTGAAGGTCACCTGGCCGGGCCTCCCCCCCCGGGGCCGGCGCAGCCGCTCCACCGGAAGATAATCCACCCGCACCCGGCTGTCCCCCCTCCCCCGGCTGTGGTAGGCGGCGAGGGCCGCCGCCTGAAGAAGGGCCTCCTCCGGGGCCTCCCCCGCCGCGCGCAGGAGGACATGGCTGCCCGGCATCCCCTGGGCGTGGAGCCAGGTGTCACCCGCCCGGCCCACCTCCCGCAGGAGGGCCTCGTTCCCCAGGGCGTTCTTGCCGACGAAGATCTCCCAGCCCCCGGGGGAGCGGTAGCGGCGGTAGGGGCGCGCCGGGGGAGAGGCCGGGCGGCGGCCGGCCCGGCCCTTGCGCCCGGCGGGGGCGGCCGCCCGCTCCCCGAAGCCTCCTTCCCGGAGCGCCTGGCGCACCCCGGCCAGGTCCTCGGGGCCGCCGGCCTCCCCGGCGTCGTAGACCAGCCCTTCGAGGAAGGCTCTCTCGGCCTCGAGCTCCCCGAGGCGCCTCCCGCCCGCGGCGAGCGCCCGCTTGAGCTTCTTGTAGCGCCGGAAGTAACGCTGGGCGTTCTCCGAAGGGGAGAGGCGCGGGTCGAGGGCGATCTCCACCGGAGCGCCCCCGCGCTCGAGGCGGACGCCCGGCGCCTTCGCCTCCACCCTGTCCAGGTTCTGGAGCAGGAGCTCTCCCTTGAGGCGGCAGTCCTCGGCCTCCTCCGCCCGGCGGAGGTCGCCCTGGACGGCGCGCAGGTTGCGCTCGGTGCGCTTGAGGCGGCCGCGCGCCTCCCCCGCCAGGGCCGCCCGGCCCGCCTGGAGGGAGGACGCCCCCGCCGCCTCGCCGTAGAAGGCCTCCGCCGCCTGGCTCATGGAGGGGAAAGCCTTCACCCGCTCCGGGGGCAGCGCCCGGATCTCAAGGGCGCTCAATCCCCCGGGCGCTCCCTTCGCGCTCAGGACAAGGGCGGCCTCGAAGCGGCGCCCGCGGTAGCTCTCCACCGCCCCCTCGAAGGCCGCCCACAGGCCTTGGGGGCTCGCTCCCGCGCGGCCCGCGATCTCGGAGGCCACGAGGGGGCTCAGCCCCGCGAACGCGCGCACCAGCCAGCGCGCCCGCTCCCCGCGCCCAGCCCTCCCGATGCCCGCCTCCGCCGCCAAGGCCAGGAAACCGGCTTCGCCGATCTGATCCGGCTGTGGCTTCTTCTGGGCGGGCGGCAGGCGGTAGGCGGCGCCCCGTTCCACCGGGCGAGCCGGATTCGCCTCCCACCCCGAGAGACGCAGGGCGTCGAGGATGGCGCCCGTCCTGCCCTCCACCAGGATGAGGTTGCTCCAGCGGCCCATCACCTCGGCCAGCAGGGCGAAGGCGGGGGGAGTCTCCCCCCGCGAGGGACGCTCGAAGGAGAGTTGCACCACCCGCTCCCACTCCCCGGCGGCGGCGCGGGTGACCCGGCAGCCCACCAGGTGCTTGCGCAGGCTCCGCAGGAAGTCCCCCGGCTCGGGCAGGGAGGGAGGGTTCTCCGCCGTGAGGTGGAGCCGGGGGTGGACGAGGTCCCCGCTCAGCAGCAGGCGGCGGCCGCGCCGGCCCCTGGCCGAGAAGGAGAGGACGAAGGTGGAAGGGCCGGCCTGGGCGGCCTTTTCCACCCGGGCGCCCCGGAGGGCCTCGTCCAGCTCGCGGGCGATGGCTTGGAGAACGAATGCGTCCATGGGCTCGGCGTGGGGGGCGGGCGGGCTCCCCAAGCGGCGAGCCGCTTGGGTGGCGGACTTCGGCGTGCTCAGTCGAGCCGTGCCCGCCACCGCCCGGGCTGCGCCCCGGCAAATTGACAGGACCCTCGACGGAACTTACTGTAATCTTTTTTGATAGCGGCGTTAAGCCGCTGGGAGGCCAGGGTGTCGACCGAGAGCATGACGGGATACGGGGCGGGCCAGCGGCCCCTGCGGGGCGGCACCCTCAGCGTGGAGGCCCGTTCGGTGAACCACCGCTTCCTCGAGACGTCGGTCCGGGGACCCCGCTGGTCCCTGGCCCTCGAAGGGGAGGTGCGGGAGGCCATCAAGGCCCGCTTCGCCCGGGGGCGCTTCGACGTCTACATCCGCCTCGACGAGCCCTTGAACGGCGCTCCCATGCTCGACCCCGCGGCCGCCCGGGCCTTCGTGGACTCCCTCCGCGCGCTCGGCCAGGAGCTGGGCGTGCCGGGGGAGGTGAACCTCGCCCTCCTCGCCTCCGCCCGCGACCTGTTCCGCGCCCAGGAGCCCTCCTTCGCCGAGGAGGAGCTGCGCGGGCCCCTGCTGGCCGCCCTGGGGGAGACCCTCGAGACCCTCGCGGGGATGCGCCGCCGGGAGGGAGAGGCCCTCGCCCGCGACCTCCTGAGCCACCTGGCCGAGGCCGAGCGCCTCTGCGAGGGGATCCGGGACCGGGTGCCCGAGGCGCGCGGGGCCATCCAGGCCCGGCTGCGCGAGCGGCTGCTGAAGCTGCCGAGGGCCTCGCCCTGGAGCCGGGGAAGCTCGAGCAGGAGCTCGTCTACGCCGCCGAGCGCGGGGACATCAGCGAGGAGCTGAGCCGCCTCGCCAGCCACATCGTCCAGTTCCGCGGGATGCTGGGCGCTCCCGGCCCGGCGGGGCGCAGGCTCGACTTCCTCGTCCAGGAGATGAACCGCGAGGCCAACACCATCGCCTCGAAATCGTCCGACCTCCCCCTCACCCAGAGCGCCGTGGACCTCAAGAGCGCCATTGAGCGGATCCGCGAGCAGGTGCAGAACGTCGAATGAGCGCGCGCCGGGGCCGCATCTTCGTCCTCTCCGCCCCTTCGGGCGCGGGCAAGTCCTCCCTCATCGACCGGGCGGTGCGCGAGATCCCCGGGATGTGGCACTCGGTGAGCGCCACCACGCGCCCGCCCCGCCAGTACGAGCGGGAGGGCGTCCACTACTTCTTCCTGGACCGGGGGAAGTTCCACGAGAGGCTCAAGAGCGACCACTTCCTCGAATGGGCCCAGGTGTTCGGCGAATACTACGGGACGCCCGCCGAGGCCGTGGACCGGCGCCTCGAGGCGGGCGATGACGTCATCATGGACCTGGACGTGCAGGGCGCCCTCCAGGTGAAGCGCCGCCGCCCAGAGGCGATCCTGATCTTCATCATGCCTCCCTCCCTCGATGAGCTCAGGGCGCGCTTGAAGGGCCGGGGGGCGGAATCCGGCGTGCAGCTCGAGAAGCGCCTCGCCGAGGCCGAGGAGGAGATGTCCCAGCGCGGCCTCTACGACCACGTCATCGTGAACGAGGAGCTGGAGGCGGCGCTCCGGGAGCTCGCCGCCGTCATCCAGGGCCGCCGCGCCAGGATGGAGGAAGACCGGGCATGAGCGGCGCGCTCGCGGGCAAGCGGATCGTCCTCGGAGTCTCGGGCGGGATCGCCGCCTACAAGGCCATCGAGCTCGCCCGCCATCTCGCGCTGGAAGGGGCCGAGGTCCAGGCGGTCCTCACCCAGAACGCCCTCGCCTTCGTCCAGCCCCTCCCCTTCGAGGTGCTGACTGGCAAGCCGCCCATCGCCCGGATGTTCCCCATCGAGGGCGCGGCCCATCCAGGCGACATGCCCCACATCTCCCTCACCGACCGCGCCGACCTCGTCGTCCTCGCCCCCGCCACGGCCAACCTCATCGGCAAGTTCGCGGGGGGGATCGGGGACGACTTCCTCTCCACCCTCCTCCTCTCGGCGAAGCCCCCGGTGCTCGCCGCCCCCGCCATGAACCCCCGCATGTGGGCCAGCCCCGCCGTCCAGGAGAACGTGCGGAAGCTCCGGGAGCGCGGCCACCTCGTGATGGCGCCGGGGGCGGGCCGGATGGCCCGGGCCGAGGAGGGCGAGGGATCGGGCCGGATGCCCGAGCCGGAGGCCATCCTGGCCGAGGTCCTGCGCCTCCTCGTCCCCGGCCGCGACCTGGAGGGCATGAAGCTCGTCGTCTCGGCCGGGCCCACCCGCGAGCGGTGGGACGCCGTGCGCTACCTCTCCAACCGCTCGAGCGGGAAGATGGGCTACGCCCTGGCCGCCGCCGCCGCGAAGCGCGGGGCCGAGGTGACCCTCGTGAGCGGCCCCGTGGGCCTCTCCGGCCCGCCCGGTCTCAGGACGGTGCGCGTCGAGTCCGCGGCGGAGATGCGCGAGGCCGTCCTCGCCGCCTGGAAGGGCGCCCACGCCGCCATCATGGCCGCCGCCGTGGCGGACTACCGCCCGGCCCGCTCCACCGCCCACAAGCAGAAGAAGAAAGAGGGGCCCCTCTCCCTCAAGCTCGAGCGCACGGCGGACATCCTGGCCGAGATGGGGAAGAAGAAGGGCAAGCGCCTCCTCGTCGGCTTCGCCGCCGAGACCGAGGATTTGACGAAGAACGCCCAGGGCAAGCTCCGCCGCAAGGGGCTCGACCTCATCGTGGCAAACCAAGTCTCGGGCGCGGAGGACGCCATGGGGGCGGACGCCGCCACGGCCATTCTCATCCGCGCGGGGGGCAAGGAAGAAGCCCTCCCCCGTTTGCGGAAGGACGCCCTGGCCTCGGCCATCCTCGACCGGCTGGCCGAAATGTGGCAGAAGGTAACCCCAGGAAAATAAACGGATTGTCCTAGTTTAAAGTAGTCACAATAAGCTCTGCCGAGGAGGGTATTTGTCAACTACTTTAAACTAGGACAATCCGTACAGATAAGACACCTAAAAACCATTTTACTTGCGTCAGGCTCGGGAGCATAATCTGCGAACGAGCCACAAATGAAGAAAAGTAACAGCTGGGGATAACCTTGACCCGATGCGGCCAAGGTCATTATATTTCAATGTTTTTGGGGCCAAATTTAGTCTGGATTAAAAAGTTTTGCTCTTGGCGAAAAAATCACGTATATTGAATGAGGGTCGGCAGACCCTTCCGCTCAGACTTGGGGTGTACCCACAGTTTGCTTTCCCCTACTAGGAACGCAAGCAAAGGGTAAATTCTATCATTTTTTGAGGTTCTCGCCCTTGGGACAAGTTCGGTTCTTCCGCAACGTATCAAGGAGGGCGAGGAGGTTTGTCCGACTTGCCCTTTGACATTGGGAGAGACACCTTTTCGGGCGAGCTATGCTTTTCGATGGAGGGATGTGGCTTATGGCAACCAGCGTGGTAAAAAAGGATGTCCCACTGAAGCACATGGTATTGGCTATTCTCTCGCACGTGGCAAAAAAAGGAGGGACGAGAATCCCTATTATGGAAGTTTACCGAGTTTTTGCTGAGCTCGTCGATGAAAAAAAAGAAGCATTTCCGCCTTTGGTATTTACGAAGACAGCATACTCTGCGTATTCGAAGCGACTAGACGATGCCATTCAATCCTTTATAGGGTACGGGATTGAACTTCCGAATCCGAGCCTCCAATATGCGGAAATTGGAGAGGAAGCTGCTGACCGACATTTGAGCTGGTTGAGCAGTAAGTACGGCCAGGACTATATTGAAAGTCTTAGGTCGATGGCCGACCGCTTTTTGTCCAAACTCAGTTGTAGCCCGGAAGAGGACTAGGAATAAGATAAAGCAACTCCTTCTGGGGTTGCTTTTTCTTCTAAAGGCGTCATGATTCCTTTTACTTGGAATACTTGAATGGCGCACGCCGAGAGAATCCAAAGTGGGCTGAATAGTTACTTGAAGCCAATTTTGCAAGATTATCAGGAGCGTATCGTCTGTCACACTCAGCCTAAAATCCTGCGCGACGTTATTTGGGGATTCAATAGCTTCAATCCGTACGAGCTTGCCATTATAGATTCTCCTCCCTTTCAGCGATTACGCGATATACTTCAGACCTCTTTGGCCTTCTTGACGTACCCGTGCGCAGTGCATACGCGTTTTGAACACTCACTCGGCGTGGCAGCAGTGGCTGCAAGAATGCTCAATGCAATCAACGAACGAAAAAAGGGGTGTGTGGACCCCAAGATGGCGGTTGAGGTTCGGCTTGCTGCATTACTTCATGACCTCGGTCATGGCCCATTTTCGCATGGTTCAGAGAAGTTTTATGGACGTTTGACTGACGAGAATGGGGGTTCAATTTTCGAATCTCTGAAGACTGAAAACCGCATGTTTGCTGAGGCTAGTCCCAGCGAAATTATTACTTTCCTTCTAGTCACCACTGCTAGTTTCAAGCAGCTTTGGTCAGTAATATCCGACTCTTATAGTTCGAGCGTGCCAGAACTTCGAGACGTAAATTTAGACCGTGTGGCAAGTATGATTGTTGGGTCTGATGACCTGGTCGGCGAGGGTGGACGCTTTTATCGGCAAATTATAAATGGCCCCTTTGATGCCGATAAACTCGACTATCTTCCGAGAGATGGGTATTTTACGGGGCTAGAGATAGTGGTTGATATCGAGAGGTTGTTGAAAACTGTCACGGTTATAACAGAAAATAGTATATCGGACATTGCAGTTGTGATCTCAGGAGCAAGTGTTTTGGAGCAGGTAATATTTTCGAAAACGCAATTATACGCATCTATGTATCATCACCACAAGGTGAGGGCTGCTCATCAGCTCTTGATGCGACTCTTCCAGACTATCCTTGAGCGTGAATACAAACCCGCTGGTCGAAATCTGAAAGACCCCATTTCGTATATCATGTTAGACGATTCTGATTTTTTGCGTTCCGACTATGATGATGCCAAAGTTGATTCCATTGTAAGAATGATTAAGAGGAGGATATTGCCTCAACGTGCGCTTGTTGTCTCGTATCCGTGCTTTGGGAGG
>JBBTDR010000738.1:0-3560 GCA_038042665.1 Nitrospinota bacterium | reverse complement strand
GCCGGGACGGCATCGCCGAGGGGGCCAAGGAGGGGCTCCTCTTCGCCGACGCGACGACCTCCCGGCCCGAGGATTCGCAAAAGATCGGGGCCGAGCTGGCTGCCCGCGGCATCCGCTTTCTCGACGCGGCGGTGAGCGGCACGAGCGCCATGGCGTGGAAGAAGGATTTGATCATCATCGCCGGCGGGGCGAAGGAGGATTTCGACGCCTGCCAGCCATACTTCGCGGCCGTCAGCCGGGCCGCCTACCACATGGGGGCCACCGGCTCGGGCGCCCTGACCAAGCTCATCATCAACCTCGTCCTGGCCGGAAACCGGCTCGCCCTGGCCGAGGGCCTCGTCCTGGGGGAGAAGGCCGGGATGAACGGAGAGAAGCTGCTGGCCGTTCTCCAGGATGGCGCCTGCCATTCCAAGACCATGATCGACAAAGGCCCCAAGATGATCCACGGGGACTACCGGCCGGAGGGCGTCATCCGGACCTCCCTGAAGGACTCCCGCCTCATGCTCGAGCAGGGGCAGCGCTACAATTCCCCCATGCTCATGATCGGCGTCTGGTCCCAGCTCGCCCAGGCGGCCTATCAGCATGGCCTGGCCGACAAGGACACCGTCTCCATCTTCGAGGTCTTGCGGGAAATGGCGGGCCTGCCGCGCCGGGCGTAAGGCGCGCCGCCGGGGCCTGCCGCGGATGGCACGGCCGTCCCCTCGGCGCTGGGCCTGGGCTCTCCCTTCCACGGATGCCGCGGAAGGGTGCACCCGGGAGGGCCGCCCGGCCGCCGGCAGAGGCGCCCGCGGCCGGAATGTTCCGCCGGCGCGCGAGGGGGCCGGGCGGAACTACGCGCCGCCCTGGAATTCCCTCGACCAGCGCTCGTAGTCGGCGTCGCGCGTCACCCGTTTCATCAGCGCCCCGGAGGCGATGTTCCCCAACTGATTCGGAGGGGTGCCTTCCCGGAGCGCCTTCAGCGTCGAATAGACCGCTTGCACCGCCGCCATGAACGGCTGGTGGCCTTGCAGCGCCACGCGGACGCCCCGCCCCGCGAGATAGGCCGGGTCCATGAGCTCCGGTCCGCTCCCTCCCAGGATGATGGGAATCTTCACCTCCGCGGAGACGGCCTCGAGCTCCTTACGTGTATTGACCCCCACGAGGAAGATCGCGTCGACGCCCGCCGCCACGTAGGCCCTGGCCCGGGCGATCGTATCCTCGATGCCCGTGACGCGGGGGGCGCTCGTCCGTCCGGCGATCACGAGGCGGGGATCCTGGCGCCCCGCCAGGGCCGCCCTCATTTTCCCGGTGCCCTCCTCGATGGAGGTCAGCCGGGCCGAGCCGGCCGTCCCGAATGCCTGGGGCAGCTCGGTGTCCTCGATGGACAATCCGGCGACCCCCGCCGTCTCCAGCTCCTCCACGGCGCGCTTGACGTTCAGCGCGTTGCCGTAGCCGTGGTCCGCATCCACCAGCAGGGGGAGATTGCCGGCGCGGCAGATGCGGTAAGCCTGGCCCGCGAATTCGGAGAGAGTCAGGAGGATGATGTCCGGCGCGCCCAGGACGGTCAGCGAGGCGGTGGAGCCGGCGAACATGCCGACCTCGAAGCCGAGGTCCTCGGCGATCCGGGCCGAGATGGGATCAAAAACCGACGCCGGGTGGACGCACCGCCCGCCCGAAAGGATGGCGCGGAACCGTTCGCGCCGCTCGGTCCAATTCATCTTCGGCTCTCTCCCCTCAACGGAAACCAGACGAAATCCCCTCCGGCACATACCCAAAAGCTTGTTTCACGGGCTTCCCCCCGATTCTAGTACCACCCCGCCCCGCTCCGAAACTCCACCCGCCTCAGCCGCCCTGCCCCCTCCATCCGCTCCTCCCGCCGGGGGTCCAAAAACGGCGCCGCCCGGGATGGCCTGGACGATGCCTATGGAAAGCGGCGGCGCGGGAACCGGCCTGGACTTTCCCTGCGTTTCGAAGCCGGAGCTGACGATTGAAACGCGCCGGCCTTGGCGGCGGCCTCCTTCCTGATGGCGGCGAGGATGCCGCGGGCCGCGGCAGGCCGTACGCCGCCTATCCCCATACCCAGGCCCGCCAAGCGTTTACAGAGGCGGCCGGGAATACTACGATTCCATCCAGCATGATCGCGGCTCCCCCTCTTGAACGATGGAGATTCCCATGGTTGAGTCCGCCGCTTTGCCCGAGGGCACGGTCCGCTTCCCTTCCGAGGCCGTCCGAGATTTCATCATCCGTGTCTTCCGGGCCTTGGAGGTGCCGGAAGACCACGCCCGCGTCACGGCGGAAGTCCTCGTGAGCGCCGACTTGCGCGGGGTCCGCAGCCATGGGGTGGGCCGCCTCCCCCTGTTCGTCGACACCATCGAGCGCGGGGGCATCAACAAGCGTTCGCGCTACCCGTTCCGGGCCGGGAGCCACACGACGGGCGTCCTGGATGCCGAGAACGGCCTCGGGCCGGTGGCCGCGAACCTGGCGATGGAACGGGCGATCGCGATGGCCGAAAAACAGGGGACAGGCTTCGTCGCCGTCCGGAACAGCAGCCACCTGGGCTATCCCGGCTACTGGACCCAGAAAGCGATCGACCGCGGCTTCATCGGCATCTGCATGACCAACGGCGGCCGCTTCGTGACGCCCACTTTCGGGGTCGAACCCGTGATGGGGACAAACCCCCTCAGCGTGGGCATCCCCGGCGGCTCCAGCGGCCAGTTCTTCCACCTGGACATCGCCACCTCCACGGTGGCGAGGGGGAAAATCGAAACCTTCCTGCGAGAGGGTAAGCCGATCCCCAAGGGATGGGTCCCCGAGGCGCTCGGGACCCTCCAGCTCGACGAGCGGGGCATCCTCCCCTTCGAAGTGCCGATGCTTCCGCTCGGAGGCGAGGGGACCGAGGCCGGAGGGCACAAGGGGTTCGGCCTCTCCCTCATGGTGGAGCTTCTGTCCTCGATCCTATCGGGCCAGCTCCCCCCGGAGCCGCAGGGGAAAGGCGCGGGTCAGCCGACCTTCCCCTCCGCCGGCCACTTCATCGGGGCGATCCAGGTGGGGGGGTTCCGCGAGCCCTCCCTCGTCTTCGCGCACCTGGCCGGCACCCTGGACCGGGTCCGCGGCGCGAAAAAGGCTCCCGGCCACGACCGGATCTTCATCCCCGGCGAGGTCGAGGCCATGGCCGAGGCGGAGAACCTGCGCCTGGGGATTCCCGTCACCCCGCCCATCTTGAAGCAGCTCCGCCGCCTGAACGACCGCCTGAAGCTGGGCGCTTCACTTTGAGGCTGGGGGGGGGAACCCCATCCATCCCGAGGAACCGCCGAGCGCCTGACCCAACCTCTCTCTCGACCCCGCCAGGCGCCGCCCAAAGAGAGGACCGGAACGCGCGGCGAGTCATGGGGCGGCCGCGGGCCTGCCCCGGCCAGGTCAAAACGGTGAAATCGCCTCGCAGGCCGTGCAATTCCCGGAATCCGGCCAGAATGAAAGGGGATGCCGCAATTGACTCCTGGCCCCGCTTCGCGAAAAGTGTTGGAGTCCGGCCGGCTTCACTCACCCGGCGTCCGGGCCCACCCTCCTGAGGACACCCTCCC
>JBBTDR010000737.1:4422-7733 GCA_038042665.1 Nitrospinota bacterium | reverse complement strand
GCTTCAAGCGTGCCCCCCTCCATCCCGCCCCGGATGGCGTGATAGTGGTCGTAGAGGTTGATGGTGGTGTCGCAGTGGCTGGGCTGGAAGAGGAGGGTCTCGCCCAGCTCGGGGCGGCGGCCGGACTTGATGTCCAGGATGCCGTGCTCGTCCCCCCCGGCGCGGTAGGCGGCGCCGTCCAATTCCAGGCAGACGGGCCAGCCGCTGTCCGAGGAGAGGGCCTTGTGGCCCCCGTCCACGACGATGCGGTCGGGAGTAGGCGTGCTCACCACGCTGGTGAGGACGAAGAGGCTGGGCTCGAAGTCGTCGTTCACGGGGCCCGAGGGGCCCCCGATGCGGCGGTAGTGGGCGTCCATGAAGAGGTAGCTCCCGGCCTGGAGCTCGTTCAGCACCCCCGCCTCGGCGTCCCAGCGCCAGCTTCCGGTGCCGCCCCCGCTCCGCAGGTCCGCGCAGAGGCCCGCGCGCGCGAAGGCCTTCAGGGTCTCCTTCATGCGCTCGACGGCCTGGCCGTAGGCCGCGCGGCGGGCCTCGAAGCCCTCGCAGTGCTGGGCCTTCCCCTCGTAGGCCTGGAAGCCCCGGAGGACGAGGCCGGGCAGGCTGTCCACCCGGCGGGCGAGCTCGGCGGCGGGCTCGCCGGGGGCGATGCCGCAGCGGCCGTGGCCCACGTCCACGTCCACCAGGACGCCCACCTCCGTCCGCGCGGCGGCCACGGCCTGGGAGAGGAGCTCCGCCCCCTGGGGGTGGTCCACCACCACCATCATGCGGGCGTGGGCGGTGAGGGCGGCCAGCCGGCGCAGCTTGGAGGCGGCCGTGACCTCGCTGCTCACGAGGATGTCCCCGACGCCCCCCGCCACCATCACCTCGGCCTCGGCCACCTTCTGGCAGCACACCCCGACGGCCCCCAGGTCCATCTGCTTGCGGGCGAGGAGGGGGCTCTTGTGGGTCTTGGCGTGGGCCCGGAGGTGGAGGCCGGAGCCCTTGAGGTTGCCGGCCATGCGCCGGAGGTTGCGCTCCATGGCGTCCAGGTCCACCAGGAGGGCCGGGGTCTCGAGCTCGCGCACGGGGGCGCCGATGGGCTGGGTCTCGGGCATGGGCGTCTCCGGCACAGGCGCGGAACCGCTGGGGAGAGAAGAATACCACCCCCTCCGCCGCGCGGGAACCGGCGGGGGCCGTTCCCCTCGGAGGGGGCGGGAGGGCGATCTAGAGGCTGATGATTTGATCGGGCGGGTTGCCGGCCAAGGCGGCGTAGAGGTCCGGAAAGCAGCCCACCCGCACCCCCTCCACCGTGCCCGAGGGAGTGCAGTTGCAGGCCTCCCCCACGGCCAGGCCGCGCTCGATGGCGCACTGGTCGCACATCATGAGGAGGATGTTCCGCTCCCTGGCCACCTTGGCGAGGCGCTCCCCGAGGGGGTCGCCCTTGCGGAGGATGTAGTTGTTGTCGTCGAAGAACATCATCCCGACGACCTCGACCCCGTGCCGCTTCTCCTCGAGCTGGGGCAAGATCATCTTGCCGAGCTTGTAGCTGGCGGTGTGCCCCGACGTGGCGAAAATGTAGGCGACCTTCATGGACCTCTCCTTCTGCTCCCACGAGTGGAACGCGGGAATACGGGGTTGAGGCGAGAGAGGCGGGCCGGGGCGCACCCGAGGGCCTCCAGCCGATGCCTCCCGCGGACGCAGGGATATCCCCGGGAGGGCGGAAACGCAACCCGGCGAGGGGGATGAACCCCGCTTGCCCCGGGGCGGGGCATCGCTCATGATTACCGGGCCAGATCGTTCTCTGCATTCCTGGATACCGGACCGGAGGCCCCACACCCATGCCCAGGACCCACGCCGACGAGCTGCTCGAAGGCGCCATCGACTTCCACGCCCACATCTACCCCCAGCTCACCCTCGAGGAGTCCGGCCGGGTGCTCGACCACGAGTGGGCCGAGGCGGCCCGGGCCCACGGGATGCGCGGCTTCGTGATGAAGAGCCACCTCTGGCCCACCGTGGCCCAGGCGCGGGTGCTGTGCGAGGTGTACCCCGGCGTCGCGGCCATGGGGAGCATCGTGCTGAACTCGAACGTGGGGGGCATCTCCCCCTTCGCGGCGGAGAGCGCGGCGAGGCTGGGGGCGAAGGTCATCTGGATGCCCACCTACACGAGCGCGAACGACATCCAGGTGAAGGCCTTCAGCCGCCGGGTGGCCGACACCTACAAGAACGCCCCCCCGGCCCAGGGGCTCACCGTGCTCGGGAAGGACGGGAAGGTCCTCCCCGAGGCGGACGCCATCCTGGAGATCGCCCGGGAGCATGACATCGCGGTGGCCACGGGCCACCTCTCGGCCGCGGAGGGGGTGGCCCTCGCCCGGCGGGCCAAGGAGGTGGGGCTCAAGAAGTTCGTCTACACCCACCCCATCATCCACATCGTGGACGCCTCGGAGGCCCAGATGCGCGAGGTGGCGGACCTGGGCTTCATCGTCGAGTTCACCTGGATCTCGGCCTTCCCGATGTGGCAGGGGCTCGACCCCAGGAAGGTGGCCGCCACGGCCAAGGCCCTCGGGGCCGAGCGGTGCATCCTGACCACGGACGCCCAGGGGGACGTGAACCCCACCCCTCCCGAGATGCTCCGGATGTTCATCGCCTCCATGCTGCAACTGGGGCTCTCCCGCGAGGAGGTGCGCTGGATGGTCCAGCGCAACCCGGCCCGGCTGGGCAACCTGGAGGGCTGAGGAGAGAATGACCCCCGCACATGGAGGAAGCGGCCACCCCCTGCCCCGCCCGCCCCAGATGCGGTTCGTCGGGGTGGACATGGCCTGGGGGGACCGCAAGCCGAGCGCCATCGTGGTGATCGAGGGAGGGCGGAAGGGCCCTGGCTATCCCGTCGCCTTCTCGAGCGGCCTCGAGCACGTGGAGGAGATGGGGGACTTCATCCTCAGCCACGCGCCGGGCGGGGGGCTCGTCGGGATCGACGCCCCCCTCGTCGTGCACAACGACAGCGGCGCCCGCCCCTGCGACCTCGAGTGCACCGAGAAGTGGGGCGCCTACGACGCGGGGGCGCTTCCGGCCAACAAGAAACTCTGCGGCGACCCCCCGCGCGGCGGGCGCCTCCTCCGCTGGCTGGGGGAGGCCGGCTTCCTGCACCGCCACGACGTCGAGCCGCTGGTGCCCCTGCGGGCGGCGGTGGAGGTCTGCCCCCATCCCTCCGCGGTGGCCATGCTCGGGCTCGATCGGATTTTCAAGTACAAGCGCAGCGCCACCACCCAGAACCAGGAAGGATTGGCCGCCTTCCAGGCCTCGCTCTTCGAGAAGCTCGGCAAGCTCGACCCCCCGGT
>JBBTDR010000737.1:0-4322 GCA_038042665.1 Nitrospinota bacterium | reverse complement strand
TGGCCGCCTTCCAGGCCTCGCTCTTCGAGAAGCTCGGCAAGCTCGACCCCCCGGTCGAGCTCCAGGGCGACCTGGCGGGGCGCCTGCGCCGCAACCCGACCCTCCTGCGCGGGATGGACTTCGAGCGCCAGGGCGACCTGGTGGACGCCCTGGTGTGCGCCGTCACGGCGTTCCACTTCTGGAAATGGGGAAAGGAGAAATGGGAAGTGGCGGGCGACACCCGCCACGGGGCCATGCTGCTTCCCAGGGCCGAGGCCTTCGGCCTCAAGCCCCCCTCCGGCAAGGGCTGAGAGCGCCCTCCGCTCCTAGGCGGCCCGGCCCTGGTTGAGGGAATCCAGGACGGCGGCCAACTCCTCCCGCCGGTCATCGCTCATCAAGACGAGCATTCCGAAGGTCCACATCCCGGCGGGGGCTGGCCTCTCAGAGGGAAGATGGCGGCGCCGCCACCGGGAAGGGGGAAAAGCCCGGCCTTGGGGCCCGCTACGCCAGGGCCTTGCGGGTCAGTTCCTCGAGCGCATGGGCCATGGCCTCGCGGTCCTCATCCTCCATCATGACCAGCACCCCGAAGGCCCACTGGGGGAAGCCTTGGCCGTCTTCCCGGTGCTTCCAGGCCACCAGGCCACTGCAAGGCCCGAAAGCAGCCTCCCCGAGCCGGATTTTGACCTCATAGGCCACGCCCTCCTCGGGCTCGAAGGGCAGGACCGCCTTGAAACCTCCGGGGGAAACGTCCTCGGTTGGGAAGGGAGCGTCCCAGAGGGCCGGGCATTCGACCCAGACATGAGCCTGAATGCGTGGCAACTGGCGTATGTCTTCTATCGGGCGGGGCATTCCTCTCTTTCCTCCTTTCCTGCGCCTGCGCAACGGCTCGCATGTATGCGGCGGCTCACACGCAGAAAGAAAGTAGCTGTACATCAATAACTTACATCACAAATATTCCTCCGCCCCATATTTCAGAAAGAAATTTCGTAAAAAGGTGATCTGGGCCGCATCTCGCCCCATGCAATCTCACGCTGAGACTCATTTTGAAACACTTTGACTCCCACCCGCACCAGAAGGGGCCATACGTCCGCTGGTGAAGATAAAACATCTCAGATTGAAAAACGGTTCCGGCTAGCGGGAGAGCAGGAAGACGGCTCCCACCGCCAGGGCGAGGCCGCCGAGCCGGGGGGCGTCCAGGCGCTCCTGGGGCAAGCACGCGGCCAGGAGCACGGTCACCAGGAAGCTGAGCTGGACGATGGGGACGACGGCGCACGCCGCCCCGCTCAGGTGGAAGGCGGTGCGCACGGAACCGAAGGCCAGCGACTTGAGGGTCCCGGGGAAGGGGATGAACACCCAGTGGCCGCCGGGGATGGCCCACCTCCCCATCCCGGAGGCTGTGGACGAAGCACAAGATGGAGATGAAGGAGATGACGCCCATCGGGAGACCCTAGAGCAAGGAAGGAAGGTTGGGCCGGAGGTCTCCGGTGAAACAGCCGAACAAGAGAGCGGCCGCGGCGAAGAAGAACGACTCGGCGGCCAGGAAGCTCCCCGCCACCATGCCCCGGGCCCGGGCCTTCTCGTAGAGGAAATACGTGGCCCCCCGGGCGCTCAGACGGAACAGGGCGAAAAGAAGAGGGACGGGCACCCAGCCGCCGGGCCAGGCGGCCGCACGGCCCTGCGGAAACGAAGCGGGAATATGATGGAGGAAGCGTCTGCTGGCCGCCCCCGCCGCCCCCCCAGGGCCGCCTCCTGGGGGCCCTCCTCCCCCGGCCCCTCTGAATCGCTTGCCTCCCACCAAGGGCCTCTGCTAGCATCGAGGCGGCTCAGTGAGGCCGGGTCCGGGGCGGGTCCCCGTACCCGGCGCGGGCCTGTCTCCGGTGACCGTGTCGGCTTCCTTCGGCCAAAGTTTACAATCCTTCTGAGGAGGTTGAATGCAATGACTTTCGTGATTTCCGAGAAGTGCCTCGGCGAGCGGTATGCGACCTGCGTGAGCGTCTGCCCGGTCGACTGCATGCACCCAGGCGAGTACAAGGGGCAGCCGTTCCTGGTCATCGACCCCGAGGAGTGCATCGACTGCGGCGTCTGCCAGCCCGAGTGCCCGATCGACGCCATCCTCGAGAGCGAGGACGATAGCCCCGAGTGGGCGAAGATCAACGCCGAGCTCTCCCCCAGCTTCAAGAACAACTCGCCCGTCGAGCCCCGGCCGGCCAACGACCCCCCGCACCGCCCCGAGAACAAGCTGCGCTAGATCGCCCCGCAAGCAGCTCCGCCGCGGCCCCTCCACAGGGGCCGCGGTTTTTTCTGGCGGAATTGCGGCCCGGGTCCGCGCCTTCTATACTCCCCCCGCGCGCCCCCCCGCAGGGGCGCCGGGAGCCTCAGCGCGCAATCGTCCGGTGGAACCCCCCAGGAGCCCGCATGAGAACCGCCAAGGAGAAGTTCATCGTCGCCGTCGCGGGGACCCGCTTCGGCCCCCTCACCATCGAGCGGGAGGTCCTCGCCCCCCTAAAGTGCGAGGTTGTCGAGGGCCCGGGCGCCGGCGACCCCTCCCTCATCGAGCTCTGCCGGGAGGCCGACGCCGTCATCTCGGGCTCCATCCCGCACTTCACCGAGGCCGCCATCAACGGCTTCCAGAGGTGCCGCATCATCGCCCGGGGCGGGGTGGGGGTGGACAACATCGACGTCGAGGCGGCCAAGCGCCGGGGCATCGCCGTCACCAACGTGCCCGACTACTGCATCGAGGAGGTCTCCGACCACGCCATGGCCTTCATCCTCTCCTTCGCGCGCAAGCTGGAGGAAGGCGTGGCCGAGGTGCGGCGGGGGGGCTGGGGGGTGGCGCCCCTGCGGCCCATCGCCCCGCTCAAGGGGGCGGCGCTGGGCATCGTGGGCATCGGGCGCATCGGGGCCGCGCTCGGGCGCAAGGCCAGGGCCTTCGGCATGCGCCTCCTCGCCCACGACCCCTACGCCCCCGACGCCGTCTTCCAGAAGCTCCGGGCCGAGAAGGTCACGCTCGATCACCTCCTCCGGCAGGCGGACTACATCTCCCTCCACGCCCCCCTCACCCCGGGGACGCGGGGGGTCATCGGCCGCGAGGCCCTCGCGAAGATGAAGCCCGAGGCCGTGCTCGTGAACGTGGCCCGGGGGGAACTCGTGGACGAGGGGGCGCTGGCCGAGGCGCTGCGGGAGAAGCGCATCCGCGGGGCGGGGCTGGACGTGCTCGCCGAGGAGCCCCCGCGCACCGGGCACCCGCTCGTGGCGCTGCCCAACTGCTACGTCACCCCGCACAGCGCCTGGTACAGCACCGCCGCCCAGGACGAGCTGCGGCGCAAGGCGGCGCTGGAGGTGGTGCGCTGCCTGAAGGGGCGAGCGCTCAAGTACCGCGTGGGCTGAGCTACTTCTCGATCGGGAAGCCCACGATGCTCCCCCACTCGGTCCAGGAGCCGTCGTAGATCTTCACGTTCCCGTAGCCCAGCACGTGCTTCATCGCGAACCACGCGAGGGTGGCGCGGTGGCTGAGGCGGCAGTAGGCGACGATGTCCCCCTTGCGGCCCGCGGCGGCGCCCACGCGCTCCAGGATGAGGCGCAGCTCCCCGGGCCGCTTGAAGGTTTCGTCCGGGTTGAAGAGCTCCTTGTAGAACAGATGGACGGCGCCGGGGATGCGCCCGGCCCGCTCGGCCCCGTGGTCGAAGCCCGGGGGAGGCATCACCCGCTCCCCGCGGTACTCCTCGGGGGAGCGCACGTCGAGGAGCAGCCGGTCTGGCTTCTTGAGGCCGGCCCGCACCTCGTCGCGCCCCACCCGGCTCGAGCTGTCCCTCTCGCCCGGCTTGTAGTCGGCCGCCTTGAACTTGGGGACCTCCCGCGTCATGGGCCGCCCCTCGGCCCGCCAGCGCGTCTTGGCCCCGTCGAGGAGCTTCAGCTTCGGGTGGCCGGCCATGGTCAGGGTCCAGAAGGCGTAGGTGCCGAACTGGACCGGGTCGCCGTAGAGGACCACCGTGGTCTCGGGCGTCACCCCGATCTTGCCCAGCCGGGGGGCCATCTCCCCGGGGGTGGGGAACTCCCGGTCGGTCTCGTGCCAGCACCAGGCCTTCCAGTACCACCACGCCGCGCCCGGGATGTGGCCCTCCCGGTAACCGCTGTCGTCGTTCTTGAACGCGACCTCGACGACGCGGATGCCCGGGTCGTTCAGCCGCTCGGCCAGCCATTGGGTGGAGACCAGGGGGGATTCTTGGCTCACGGGGGCATCCTTTTAAGATAGGATTGTGGAAATTGCACAAGAGCACCTAGATGCAAACCTGTCATTCTTCTATGAAGGCCCGGCAGGCGGTCAAGTGTTTTTCTCCCTAAAC
>JBBTDR010000736.1:0-2045 GCA_038042665.1 Nitrospinota bacterium | reverse complement strand
GTGAAGCGGATCGGGCTGGGGATCGTCGGGGCGGGCCGCATCGGCCGCCTGCGGGCCCGCCTGGCCGCGGACTCGCCCGAGGTGGGCTTCCTGGCCATCGCGGACAAGGACCCGGCCCGGGCGGAGATGCTCGCGAAGGAGTGCGGCGCCCGGTTCCACTCCGGGGACAGCGAGGCCGTGCTCAGCCACCCGGAGGTGGAGGCCGTCATCGTCTCCACCCCCGAGTTCGCCCACGCCGATCCGGTCGTCCGGGCGCTGGAGCTGGGCAAGCCCGTGCTGTGCGAGAAGCCCATCGAGCTCTCCCTCGCGGAGGCCGACCGCATCCTCGAGGCCAAGCGGCGGCACCGGGGGCGCCTCTTCATCGGCTACACCCAGCGCCTGCGGCGGCGCTTCCTGAACGCGAAGGAGCAGATCCGCCAGGGGCGCCTCGGCCGCCTCCAGACCGCGCGGGCCACCCTCTACAACACCCGCTCGAACGGGGCGGAGATCTACAAGCGCGCCCCCCACGCCGGGCCCGTGACCGACACCTTGACCTACATGGTGGACATCGCGCTCTGGTACTTCGAGGGCCGCCGCCCCGCCCGCGTCTACGCCCAGGGGGGGAGCAAGATCTTCGCGCACCACCCCATGGGCTGCGGGGACTGGGCCTGGGCCCTCCTCACCTTCGAGGGCGGAGGCTCCGTGAGCTTCGGCTGCTCCTGGATCCTCCCCGACAACTGGCCCGCCCACGTCACCTCGATCGACCTGGAGGTGCTGGGGACCGAGGGGGCCATCGTGATCGACGACTCCCACCGCTCGGGCGTCCTCGCCACCTCGAAGGGGGTGCCCTCGCCCTACGTGCCCGGGAGCACCTCGGACGTGGTGTTCCTCGAGAGCATGATGGCCGGCGACTGGCTCCTGGGCGACTTCTGGGGCCCCATGCGGGACGAGACCCGCCTCTTCCTCGAGCACGTGACGCGGGGGCGCGCCGTGCCCCTCACCACCCCGGAGGAGGCGCGCACGACGCTGGAGGTCACCCTCGCCATCGAGCGGAGCGCCAAGGAGAACCGGCCCGTGGACCTCCCCCTGGCCTGACCTCCGCTGCCCGATGGAGTCTCCCCGGCCCGAGGCGCTCATCGAGGAGGCCGCCTTCCGCCTCTCGCGTGAAGAGACGCCGGGCGGGACGCGTTTCATCCTCTCGGGCGATGTGGACGCCGATGGCGCGGCGCGCGTCCTTCGGGCGCTCGAAGAGAAAGCGGGCGCGGGGGAGGCGGCGGAGCTTCTGCTGGACGAGGCGGAGCTCACGGACGGCCCGGCCACGGCCCTCATGGTGGAGGCCGTGCGCCTCCTGCTGGATCGGTTCACGCGCCTGCGCCTGGTGCGCGCCCCCCAGGCCCTGGCCCACACCCTCTACCGGGTGGGGATGCTCCGGCCGGGGAGCCGGATCGAGCTCGTCGCGCCCAGGGAGGAGGAGGGGCGGGCGGGCTAGGAGGCGGAGCCCCGGCGGGTTGTTCCCTGGGCGGATGCCCGCCGGGGGGAGGGCACCCGGCGCTTCGACGCCTCGGGCCGCCTGCCGGGCCTCCAGGCGCCCGCCCTCGTCATCCACGGCTCCCACGACCAGCTCGTGCCCACCGCGAACGCGCATCTTCTGGCGGAGCGCATCCCCGGGGCGGAGCTCGTGATCGTCGAGGGGGCGGGCCACCACTTCTACTCCGAGCAGCCCGAGGCCTCGGCCCGGGCGATACTGGCGTTTTTGGAGAAGCACTAGATCCGATTCAGGAGAACGACTGCCCCGCCTGTCATTCCGAGCGTGAGCGAGGAATCTTCTTCTTGTTCTGTGATAGAGCGAAAGCAGATTCTTTCCTGAGCCCTTCGCTCCGCTCAGGACAAGCTCCGCGGAGGGCTCAGAATGACATCCCAATGCAGAAGCAGATTCCTCGCTCACGGAGCGCGGGAAATCCGAACCGTTCCGGGTAGGGCGGATCAGCCCCCGGCTGGGGCGGCGGCGGGTTTCTCCGGCGCCAGGGCCTCGTCCACCTGAGCCCGCGTGAGGGCGCCCGCCTCGG
>JBBTDR010000735.1:0-1827 GCA_038042665.1 Nitrospinota bacterium | reverse complement strand
CGGGGCCAGGAGATCCACGGCTCGCGCTACTGCTCGATGCTGGAGCTCAGGCAGTCCCTCGAGCTCCTGCGCCAGAAGAAGATCAACCCCATCGTGACCGAGACCTTCACGCTCGAGGACACCGAAAAGGCTTTCCAGATGCTGGAGCGGAACGAGATCACCGGGCGGGCCGCGGTGGTGTTCGGGTAGGCATCCGAATCGGACGCACGCGGAAAACAAGGGAGAGCGCAGGGTGGCAAGGGTTTTGTAGGGGCGAGGCATGCCTCGCCCCTACGGGGTCACACCCATGATGGCGCATCTCTCAAAACAGAGGGGGGAGCCCCGCCGGGGGCTCCCCCCTTCCCTTCTCCGTCGATTGCCGCCGCCTAGCCCAGGTGCTTCTTGAAGAAGGCCACCGTCTTCGCCCAGGCGTCGTCGGCCGCCTTCTGGTTGTAGCGGGCGCCGCCGGTGTCGTTGTGGAAGGCGTGCTCGACGTTGGGGTAGGTCTCCGAGACGAAGTTCTTGCCCGCCTTCTTGAGGGCGTCGAGGTAGGCCGGGACGCCCGCGTTCACGCGCGCGTCGTTCCCGGCGTAGATGAGGAAGAGCGGCGTCTGGATCTTGGGGACCATGGCGGGGTCGGGCGGGAACCCGTAGAAGGCGACGCCCGCCTTGAGGGCGGGCTCGTTCGCCGCGATGAGGTTCACCATCGCCCCGCCCCAGCAGAAGCCGACCGTGCCCACCTTGCCGCCGGCGACCTGGGCGGACTTCTGGAGGAAGGCCACTGCGGCGCGGGAGTCGGCCAGGGCGTCCTCGCGGGCGAGGTCGCGGATGGCGGCGATGGCCTCCTCCTGGACGGGCGGGGTGCCGCCCTTGCGGGAGAGCAGGTCCGGCGCCAGGGCGTGGAAGCCCGCGGCGGCGGCCTTCCGGGCCACGTCGCGGATATGGTCGTTCAGACCCCGGTTCTCGTGGATGACGATCACCGCCGGGAGCGCCCCCGCCCCCTTGGGCCGGGCCTGGTAGGCATTGACCGCCCCGGCGGGGCCCGGGTAGGTGATGGCCGCCGTCTCGAGCCTGGGGTCGTCGGGGGCGACCTTGGCGGCCTGGGCGTCCCCCTCCAGCGCGGGGAGGAGGGCCGTGGCGGCGACGGCGCTCCCGGCCAGCTTGGCGAGCCGGTCGAGGAACTCCCGGCGGGGCATGGGGGTGTGGCGGAACTCGTCGTACAGCTTCAGAACGGCGCGGTCCATCAGGATCTCCTCGTCGGGTTCCGGCGGCTCGATCGCCCGCCCCGGTGGGGCGGAGGCGCGGGGTCAATCCACCCAACACGCAGGCGCCCGCGATGTTTCCCCTCCGGCCCGGCGGGGGGGGGCGGCGCCCGGGCGCCCGGGTGGAATCCCGCGCATGCGCCCCTTGATTCCGGCGGCGCCTGTCCCATGATGGAGGCTCGGCGGCGGGGATCCTGGCAACTCGGCTCCCCTCCGCCAATTTGATCTTCCGGCCCCAGCGGGCCGTTGGGAGGCGGGATGGCGTTTCGGGAAACCCTCATCCTCTTCGCGCGTCCGCCCCGCCCCGGGCGGGTCAAGACGCGCCTCGCCCCCGCCCTGGGAGCGGAGGGGGCGGCGGGGCTCTACCGGGCCTTCCTCCTGGACGCCGCCCGGCTGGCCGGGGAGGTCCGGGCCGCCCGCCCCTCGGTGGGCCTGGCGGCCGAGTGGGCGCTGGAGGAGGAGGAGGGGCTCGAGGGCCTCCCCCTCGGGGAATGGCTGCCGGGGCCCTTCCTCCACCGGGCCCAGAGCGGGAGCGGCCTCGGCCCGCGCATGGGCGGGGTCGACAAGGGACTGCAGCCGCTGCACG
>JBBTDR010000734.1:0-5719 GCA_038042665.1 Nitrospinota bacterium | reverse complement strand
CTCGCTGCGGGTGACTGGGTCTTCATCCTGGGCAACACCCCCCACATCCTCCAGCAGATGGCCGTCCCCCCGGGCGGATCCCGGGAGGAGGCGATCGAACTCCCCCCGGGCGCCTACAGGGTGCGCTCCCCCCAGGGCCGCGCCTACGCCTCCCTGCGGACCTACGCCCCCGCCATTCCCGGGGAGCGGCGCCTCGAGATCGAACTCGGGCCGGGCGGCCTCACGCCGCCCCAGACCGACCTCCCGGGCGGAATGGTGCGGGTGAGCTGCCGCAACCGCACGGCGGGGGAGACCCTCTTCGTCCTCGAACACACCGCCTGGGCGGACGACGCGGCGACCGGCCTGGACGTGGCCTTCTTCGAGCGCTACCGCCGCCTGTTCGGGGCGGACGCCTTCCGGGCCGGGGAGGGGCTCGCCGTCCAGAACGTGGCGCTGCTCTTCACCGACCTCAAGGGATCGACGGCGTTGTACGAGGCGGCCGGGGACGCCTCGGCCTACGGCCGGGTGCGCGACCACTTCGGGATTCTCCGGGAAGCCATCCAGAAGAACCACGGGGGGCTGGTCAAGACCATCGGGGACGGGGCGATGGCTTCCTTCAAGTCGGCGGAAGACGCGGTGCGCGCGGGGATCGCCATGCACGCGGGGATCGCCCGCTGGAACGCGGCGCGGGGGGTGGAGCCCCTCATCCTCAAGATGGGGGTCCACGCGGGCCACGCCCTGGTGGTGAACTCGAACGACCGGCTGGACTTCTTCGGGCGGATGGTGAACGTCACGGCCCGGATCCAGGAGGCGAGCCAGGGGGGGGACATCGTCCTCACCCAGCCCGTCTTCGAGAATCCCGCCGCCGCCGCCCTCCTCGCCGCGGCCCCGCACCGGGAGGAGCCGTTCTCCCTCAATCTGCGCGGCCTCGAGGGCAGCTTCCCGCTCAAGCGGATCTGGCCGCTGGCGGGCTGAGGGATCGCCTTCCCCGGAGGGGCCCAGGCCGGACCCCTGGGGGGCGAAAACGCCTCTCGCCGCCGATGGAACCGGGAGGCCGCGATATTCTCCGGATACTTTGCCCCGTCCCGCTTGTTCTATAATCGTCCACACGCACCGGCACCGGCGGGCCCCCCTCCTCGGAAAGGAACCGGCCATGGCGGCCTCGATACGGCAGCGCCTCTCGCTCCTCTCCTACCTCGGCCTCATCCTCGCCCTGGCGGCGGGGCTGAACCTCCTCGCCTCGGGGCCCGGCAGCCGCCTGGGCCTGTGGGGCTGGCGCACGGGCTTCCTGATGATGGCCTGGACGGGGACCATCGGGATCTGGGCGGTGTGGATCTCCCTGGCGGGGGGGCTCTTCGCCCTCATCGGGGCGATGAAGGCCCGGACCGCCGCCGCGCTCGTGGGGCTGGCGCTGGGCTTCCTGATGATGAGCGTGCCCACCACCCGGCAGCAGGTGCTCAACAGCGTCCCGCGCATCCACGAGGTCTCGACCGACACCGAGCGGCCGCCCCAGTTCCAGGCCGCCCTCGCCCTGCGCCAGAGCGCCAAGGCCGCCAACCCGCCCGCCTACAACGCCCAGTTCGCTCCCCTCCAGAGGAAGGCCTTCCCCGACATCCAGCCCGCCTACCTGGAGGGCGCCCCCGAGGCCGCCTTCGGCCGGGCGCTCGCCGCCGCCAGGTCCATGGGCTGGAACATCATAGCCTCCGACCCCAAGGAGGGCCGCATCGAGGCCGTGGCCACCACCTTCTGGTACGGCTTCGAGGACGACGTGGTCATCCGCGTCCAGCGGGAGGGGGAGAGGAACCGGGTGGACATCCGCTCCAAGTCCCGCGTCGGCGGCAGCGACTTCGGGACGAACGCCAAGCGCGTGCAGGCCTACCTCAAGGCCCTGGGCGGGGGGAAGGGGTGAGCGCCTCTCGCGGATCATGGATTTCAACCCGGACGTCCACCGGCGGCCGTCCATCCGCCTCAAGGGGTACGATTATTCGTCACCCGGCGCATGTTTCATCACCATCTGCACATATCAACGCGAATGTCTCTTGGGGAATGTGGAGGACGGCCAGCTCGGGCTGAGCGAGTTGGGCCAGATGGTCCAGGCCGCATGGAGCAGCCTGCTGGCCCGCTTCCCATCCGTGGGATTGGATGCGGCCGTGGTGATGCCGAATCATCTTCATGGGATTCTGGTCGTCACGAAACAGAGGGCATGGACAAGCCCTGCCCCTACATTGGGGACTGTCGTCGGTACATTCAAATCGCTGATAACCCGCGAATGTCTTGCCCGTGCAAAGCAGGAAAACAGACGACTCCAAGCGGGCAAATTGTGGCACTGCAACTATTTCGAGCACATCATCCGAGACGAAAGCGAAATGAACCGGATTCGGGAATATATCCACCAAAATCCGGCAAGATGGGCAGAGGACGAATACAACACCGCCAACGTCTAATTCATGTAGGGGCAGGGCTTGTCCCTGCCCTCGTCATCCCGTAGCGCTCGCAACGATCATCACGGCAATTCGAACCGCTCGTCGTAGATGTCGAACGCGGATTTCGCGGCGTTGTCGCGGGCCTCTTCGATGAGCTTCCTCGCCTGGGGCGAGAGGCCGGTGCCCTTGAGATAGGCGGCGAAGAAGTTGTGGTAGAAGTGGTCCGGCTTCACGTGCACCCGCACCCTGAGCCGGGCGGCGCCCGCCGGGCGCGGCGCGCGGTAGTCCACGGCGAAGGACTTCTGGGGCGGGATGCGGGTGTCGAAGAGCTCCTTCGTGAAGTCCTCCGAGAGCCGCCGCTCGATGACGGCCACCCGGCGCGTGCCGGGCAGCGCCTTCCCTGTTCCGTCCTCCAGCTCGGCGATGACGTCCACCGAGGGGGTGATGTAGGTCGGGAAATGATGCCCGGCCCCCTGGTTGGTGAGGACGATCCGGGCGGCAGCCGAACCCGGCGCCCCCTTCTCCAGCTCCACCTCCACCCCCACCGCGCCATGGGCCATGTCCTTGTCGTGGATGCCCCGCCAGAGGTGCTGGCGCCTGGGCATGTGGCAGCTCTGGCAGGGGACGCCCTCCTCCCCCCAGAGGCTCTCCTTCCACTCGCGGTAGGTGTTCTGGATGGGCTTGCCGTTCGGGCCTTCGCCCTCGTGCTGGTGGCACTTCGTGCAGAACTCGGTCCGCTCGAAGAAGGGGGTGCGCTCGGCTCCGCCGTGCTCGCCCGTGGAAGTGGCGTCGTTCACCTCTTCGGGGGTCTCGCGCTTGGGGGGGCCGTGCACCCGCCAGGCCCGCACGTGGCAGGCCGCGCAGGCGAGGCCCGCCATCTCAAGCGCGGGGAGATGGGCGGGATTCGGCTGCCAGGCGGCGGGGGGCCCCGCCCCCGCGGGCAGGCGCTTCTGCTGCTCGGCGAGGGGGGCGTGGCACTCGTTGCAGCCGCGGGCCTGCCCCGGGTCCGAGGGCCACAGGTCCACGAGCTGGCCGTAGATGCCGGGGCCCATGGCCTTGGCGTGGAGGGAGGTGCGCCACTGGGTGTGCTGCTCTTCGTGGCATTTGCCGCACGACTCGGAGAGGAGGGAGCGCTCGTCGCCCTTATAGGAAGGGGGCGCCTCGCCCATGGGAGGGAGGGGATAGGCCCAGTGGGCGCGGACGAACGCCTCGGCCGTCCTCCGCTCGGCGGGAGCGGCGGGCGGCGCGGGAGAAGCGTCCTTCATGTGGGAGGAGCCGAGGAGGCTCGCGCCAGCCGCCAGGAGGAGGACGATCAGAACCAGCCAGCTGTGAAACTGGCGCTTCACGCCCGCGCCTCCCTGCTGTGACCCTTCACAAGCAAACGCCGGGGGGAGAGGACAGCCTCCCCCCGGCTTTCATCCAAACGGACGGGGCGGCCGGGCCTACTTCTTGCCCGCGCAGGGGTTCTTCGCCGCGCAGGGATTGCTCTGCGGAGGGGCGCAAGGGTTTCCCTGCTTGGCGGCGCAGGGGTTGCTCTGCTTGGCCTCGCAAGGGTTCTTCGCGGCGCAAGGGTTGCTTTGCTTGGCGGCGCAGGGGTTCTTCGCGGCGCAGGGGTTCCCCTGGGCGAAGGCAACGCCTCCGGACAGGATGACCGCCGCCGCGAACGCCAGCATCATCGCCTTCCATGTCTTCTTCCTCATCTCGGCTCTCCCTCTTGGACAATGGACATCCCCAGGCGGCCGGGCTGGCGCGCCTCGGATTGGACAGGATCCGCAGACGAAGGTTCGGGGGGGCACTCGGCCCCGGTTCATCCTCGGGCTGCGCGTTCCCTCTTGCCGTAGAGAACGCCCCCCCTCCGCGCGCTATTCCCGGCAGGACCGGAAAACGGCGGGAGAGGAACCGGGGATGCCAGGGAAAGAACTGAAAATCCAGGGGTTGGGTCAAAAAAGGACCGCCGATGCCCCCGCACGGAGCACCGGCGGAACCACCGTAAACGCCTCCCCGCACGGAGGCGCATCCGGATCAAGGCGCTTCAGTCAGGCAATCGCTCCAAGTCCCCGGATGGTTCCGGAGGGGGTCAAATATTTTTCAGATGAATTACCCTGAAATTTGCGCGGCGAAAGGAAGAAGAACTTGGGAGGAGAGCAACGCTCAGTAGGGCAGGATCGCCACCCCGAAGTGCTCGGAGAGCTTCTGGAGGAGCAGGTTCAGGCGGGCGCGGTCCCCGCCCAGCGGCTTCACCGCGATGCCCACGCCCCAGCTGGGAGGGTCCCCCGGCCGCTCGCGGATCCAGACGGCCTCGCCCACACAGCTGCCGAACTCCGCCTCCTCCTCCGACCGGATGGAACAGGTGAAGCTCTCCCCGACCACGGGCTTCTTGAGGGAGACCACGCAGAAGCCCCCGGCGCTCACGTCCTCGGGGAGGAGCGGGATGTCCGAGAGCGCAGGAGCGTCGATGACCACCGGGATCCGGTGGCGCGGGTGCGCCCGCAGCTCGCTACCGCTCGCCATGACGAAGCCCCCCTGAAGGAGTGCGCGCCCGCGGGGCCGGGGAGGCGGCGCGCGGCGTTTCCGGGGCAAACCCGGTCAGCGGGCCTTCCGATCCTGGCCGCCGCGCCGGAGCGGGATGACGGGGGCCTGCCGCCCGGAGGGCGGGGCCGGGGACGCTCCCCCCCGGCGGGAGATGAAGGAAGCCGCGCGCGCCGCCGCGCGGACCACCTTGGCCGCCGCCCAGGCGCCCAGGACGCCGGCCCCCAGCCGGAAGGCGCGGAAGGCCTCCCGCCCGCCCTGCCCGCCCAGGGAGGCCAGCCGGGCGGTGGCCTCCTTCGCCGCGTCCAGGGGGCGCAGCGCCTGCTGGAGGGCCTGGCGGAGGGCCCAGCGCGCCAGGGCGAGGAACGCCACCGCCAGGGCGAGGAACACCCCCAGCACCTTGAGGCCGCGGGCCGGGTCGTCCACCACCATGACGCTCAGGAGGGCGATGCCGTAGAAGGCCATCCCCAGGAGGACGAGGGCGGTCACCGCCATCCCGCCGGAACGCGTCAACACCCGCAGGAGCAGCATCATTCCTTGCTCCCTTCCCGATGAGCCGGGGGAAGGCTTGCTGGCCAATTCCCCCTAGGATACTCCACTTCCTCCCCCCCTCCAATCCCCCCGCCGCGGGGCCCCGAAGTGTGAAGTCTCACCAGGTGGTTCGCCGGCGGATGCCCGGCGGGAGAAAGAAGCCCGCGCGGCCCCGGCTCCCCCTCCCCCGCCGCGCATATCTTACCCGTGGGCGGGCCTCTGCCCCCCCCCCACCCCCCCCCGGGGGTGGGGGGGGG
>JBBTDR010000733.1:0-1646 GCA_038042665.1 Nitrospinota bacterium | reverse complement strand
GAGGGCGCCCCCCGCCCGGCGGCCTCGCCCCTGCGGGCCGAGGCGATGGCCGTGCTGGTGGGCCAGCTGGGCTACCGCACCCCCGAGGCCGAGGACCTGGTCGAGCGCGCCCTGGCCGCCCTGGGGGCGGAGGCCACCACCGAGGCCGTGCTGAAGGAAGTCTTCCGGCGCAGCCGGTAGGGAGGGAAGGAGCGTGGTCATCGAGCGGCGGGTCTCGGGGCAGTCGGCGGGGCCGGCGGAGGAGCAGGCCTTCTTCACCCTGCGCCCCTCCCGGCTCGAGGACTACATCGGCCAGCGGGAGCTCGTCGCGAAGCTCCGCATCGCCCTCGAGGCCGCCCGGGCCCGCAAGGAGCCGGTGGGCCACATCCTCTTCCACGGCCCGCCCGGCCTCGGCAAGACCACCCTCTCCCACATCATCGCCGAGGAGATGGGCACCCGCCTGATCAAGACCTCGGGCCCCTCCCTCACCCGCCCGGCCGACCTGATGGGCATCCTCACGGGATTGCAGGAGGGGGACGTCCTCTTCATCGACGAGATCCACCGCCTGCCCCGGCCGGTGGAGGAGTTCCTCTATCCCGCGATGGAGGACTTCCGGGTGGACTTCGTGGTGGACCAGGGCCCCATGGCGCGCACCCTGAACTTCCCCCTCAGGCGCTTCACCGCCCTGGGGGCCACCACCCGGCCCGGCTCCCTGACCGCCTCCCTGCGCGAGCGCTTCTACCTGCTCTACCACGTGGACTTCTACGCCGCGGAGGAGCTCCAGGAGATCGTCCGCCGCAGCGCCCTCCGCCTGGGGGTGCCCATCGAGCCCGGCGCCTGCGCCGAGCTCGCCCGCCGCAGCCGGGGCACCCCGCGCACCGCGAACCGCCTCCTCCTCTGGGCCCGGGACTTCTGCCAGGCCAAGGGGGACGGCGCCATCCGCCTCGGACAGGTGCGCGAGGCCCTCGCCATGGAGGGGGTGGACGAGATCGGGCTCGACGGCCTGGACCGGAGTTACCTGCGCACCATCATCGAGCACTACGGCGGGGGCCCCGTGGGGGTGGAGGCCATCGCGGCCACCATGAACGAGGAGGCCGACACCCTGGTGGACATGGTCGAGCCCTTCCTCCTCCGGGCCGGGCTCGTCCAGCGCACCCGGGGCGGGCGCCGCGCCGCCGCCGCCAGCTACCGCCACCTGGGCCTCGCCCTCCCGCCCGGGCCGAGACCCGGCGGCGCCCAGCCCGGCCTGTGGGCCGGGGAGGAAACTCCCGGGGACTGAGCCGCCGGCGAGGCATCTCCGATGGAACCCTTCGGCAACTTCGGACGGATGCTGATCCTCTTCGGGGTGCTGCTCGTCGTCCTGGGGCTCGTCCTCACCCTCGCCCCGCGCGTCCCCTTCCTCGGGAACCTCCCCGGGGACCTCCACCTCAAGGGCAAGAACTGGAGTTTTCACTTCCCCATCGTCACCTCGATCGTGGTGAGCGTGGCGCTGACGATCTTGCTGAATCTATTTTTTCGGAGGTAAAATGCCAAACTATTGACCTCTGTATTAATAATGCAATAACATCGAGGGCGCCCGTGATGGAGGGTGTCCTCGATGTTATTGCATTACTAACAGGCTGTTGAAAAAGTCTCCGGCCCTGCTCCCAGGTCCGTAAATTTAGCAC
>JBBTDR010000732.1:0-1915 GCA_038042665.1 Nitrospinota bacterium | reverse complement strand
CGCTCTTCACGGGGGCGCTCGCCATCGCCTTCATGGGGGAGCGCCCGGGGCCCTACGTCTGGGCCGGGACCGTCCTCATCACCGCGGGCTGCGCGGCGATCTCCTACAAGAAAAAGCAGGACAAGAGCTGGAACCCCCGCCACCTGTGGATGCCCGCCGTCTCGCTGATGGGCTTCGCCGTCTCGAACGTCTTCCGCAAGCTGGGGCTGATGTCGGTGCCCTCGCCCCTCCTCGGGATCACGGTCACCAGCGTGGTCGGCCTCGCCTTCCTGGCCGGCCTGAGCCATCTGCTCCCCCGGGGTCAGCGCCCCGACCTCCGGCCCGGCAAGGCCTGGGTCTTCTACGGCGTCTGCGGCCTCATCAACACCCTGTCCTTCTTCCTCCACTTCTTCGCGCTCCTGTACGGGGACCTCACCATCGTCACCCCGCTCTCCTCCATCTCCCCGCTCTTCGCCCTCTTCTTCAGCTGGCTCTTCCTGCGGGACGTCGAGCGGGTGACGGGCTGGATCGTGGCGGGGACGCTGCTGATCATCCTCGGGGTGGCGCTGATCGCCTGGCGGATGCTGTAGGGGGGCGTTCGCCGGCGGGTTGCCGGGCTGGCGCGGCCGGGTCAGGGGCGGGCGCTCCGCCCCCCGAGGAGGGTGGTCTTGGTGTAGAGGGCGTCGAGGGAGAAGCCGCGCGCGGCCAGGTTCTCGCGCCCGCCCTCCTCGCGGTCCACGAGGCAGAGCACCTTCACCACCTCGAGCCCGGCCTCCCGGGCGGCCTCGATGGCGCTCAGGGTGGAGCCCGCGGTGGTCACCACGTCCTCCACGATGGCCACCTTCATGCCGGGGGCGAGGTTCCCCATCCCCTCGATGCGGTTCCCCAGGCCGTGGCCCTTCGCCTCCTTGCGGATGATGAAGGCGGGCAGCTCCAGCCCCTCGAGGGCGGCGGTGAGGGAGATGGCCGTGATCATCGGGTCGGCCCCCAGGGTGGGGCCGCCCACCGCGCGGGCGCCGCTCGCCCGGATGCGCTCGAGGAGGAGCCTGCCCACCAGCCGCGCCCCCTGGCCGTGCAGGGTGGTCTGGCGGCAGTCCACGTAGAAATCGCTCTCCCGCCCCGAGGCGAGGACGACCTTCTTCTTGGCGTAGGACTTGGCGAGGAGGAGCCGCCGCAGCTCCTCCCACTCCTTGGCCGAATCGGTCGCGTTCATGGTTCGGCTCCGCGCGCTAGGCGTGAATTCCCGCCCGGTTGTTCACCGGTTCAACTCCGGGCAAGAGAAAAGAGCCCTCCGCGGCGCGGGCTCCTCCCTCCCCTTGTGAGAGGGATGGGGGGGGACCTGTAGGGGCGGTTCGCGAACCGCCCCTACGGCACGGCAGCGCGCGTCCCTCCCCCCGGCCCTGTCCCTCGCGGCCAAACTTGCCGCGGGCCGGAGGGAGAGGGAGAAAGGCCCGGGCTTCCCGAAAGTGAGCAACGTGGCGGGATTCCACCCCTAGGCCGCGTCCCCTGGGTGGCGTGGCCCGCCCGCCTCTGGGTCCCCAGAAATCGGGAGATTCTCGGGGCGCTCCGCCTCCCCGCACGCGGCCCGCGCGGCCTCGGCGAAGGCCTCGGGCACCAGGATGTCCACCCGGCCCAGGCCGTGGCGCGGAAGCCGTAGAGGGAGCCCGCCGCCTCGTAGCGGAGGTGGACCGGGATCCCCTCCGCCTCGAGGCGGGACTTCACGATGAGCGCCTCCATCTGCCCCCCGGCGGTCTTCACCAGCCAGAGGGAGGGGAGGGTGTCCGCCTCGGAGAAGAGCGCGCTCCACATGGCGCGGCCGCTTTCAAGAGGGTGAGTCCGGGCCGCGCGCGAGAGCGCGGCGGCCATGCCCCATTCTCCCCGTTCCGGGGGGCCGAGTAACCCCCGGGTGGTGTCCCCATTTGGGGTGAGTCCGCCG
>JBBTDR010000731.1:0-1106 GCA_038042665.1 Nitrospinota bacterium | reverse complement strand
GGTCCGATACAGCTGGACGAGACCGCGGATCCGCGGCCTCAGGAGGGTGAGAGCCCCGTGCGGCCCCTCGTCTCAGGGTTCTCCCCCAGGCAGATCCTTGAACCACTCCGGGTGGCGCTCCATCGTCCGGCGGATGAAGGTGGTGTCGTAGTACTTCTCGGGGCCGAAGGGCTGCTTCATCTTCTTCTGGGCGAGGAGCTGCTGGACCGTAATGTTGAAGGCCTTGAAGGTGTTCTTGCCGATGCGGGTGTCGAAGCCCCAGAACTTGTGGGTCCGCTTGACGATGTCCGGGTCCATCCCCCGGACGTAGCGGGCAGCGATCGGACCGATCTCATCGAGGTTCTTCGGGTCCCGGACGAAGAAGGCGGTCTCCGACATCGCGTCCACCACCCGCTGGGTGACGTCCCTGTCCATGTAAATCCGCTCGGGCAGCCCGTGGAGCGAGGAGCAGAAGCAGATGTGGCCCCCGCCCCGGACGAGCTCCCGGGAGCCCTTCACCTTGGCGATCATCATGGCGTTGTAGGGCTCCAAGCCCACCATGGCCTGCACCCCTCCCGTGTCGAAGAGGGAAACCTTGCTGGAAAGGGGCACATTGATCCGGTTGAGCGCCTCGACGGGGACGCCGTTCTTCTTGAGTACCTCCTGGAGGTAGAGGTCCTCGCTGGTGCCTAGGCTCACCCCGACCTTCTTGCCCTTGAGGCCGACGAGGGAGTTGATGCCCGAGTCGGGCCGCACGATGATGGCCATCATCTCATCGTCGGCGGACTTGGTGTAGGCCGAGCCCGTGTAGCCCACGATGGCCCGCGCCCGGAGCCCCCGCTCGAGCGCCACGGGGATGTTCGGCATCGCCGCAATGGAAAGATCCAGTTCCCCCGCGTCGAGGGATTTGCTGAGATCAGCCCCAGTGTCGCGGAGCATGACCTTGGCGTCAATGCCATGTTTGGCGAAGAAACCCTTGTCAATCGCCACGAACATGAGCATGTTGCCCGTGTTGGTGACGGCGCCCATGGAGAACTTCGCCATCTGGGGAGCTCCCTCGGCCGAGAGGACCCCCCCCCAGAGGGCGGCCACCGCCCATGCCCCACCCATGAGTTTCCGCATGATAG
>JBBTDR010000730.1:0-1600 GCA_038042665.1 Nitrospinota bacterium | reverse complement strand
CAGACCATGGCCTTCCGGCCGGACTTGGTCGGCCGGTACTCGCCGTTCCACTGCCGGGCCAAGAGCTCGGAGTCGGTGACTACCTCGACCTCGCTGGCCCCAAGCTCCCGCGCCCGGTCCAGGCCCAGCAGGAGGCCCTGGTACTCGGCCACGTTGTTGGTGGCCACGCCGAGGTAGCGGGCGGCCTCGGCGACGCACTCGCCCGCTTCGTCGTACAGGAGGGCGGCGGCCCCGGCCGGCCCCGGGTTGCCCCGGGCGGCCCCGTCGGTGTGGATCCGCAGGCGCCGCCCCGCCGGAGGGCTCACCCGGCCTCTTCTTCCGATTGGACGGCCGCGCTCACCGCGTCCCTGTAATAGAGGATGCGGCCGCAGTTCGAGCAGGCGAAGATGGTGTCCCCGGAGTCGCGGATCTCGAAGAAGCGCGCGAGCGTCTCCGACATCTGGCAGCCCTGGCAGGTCTGCTCGACGATGGCGCACACGGCCAGGCCGTTGCGGCCCTTGTAGAACCTCGCGTAACGCTCCCGCCAGGCGGGGCTGACCCCGGCCAGGACGTTCTGCCGCTCGACCATGAGGATCTTCAGGCCCTTCTCCAGCCGATCGGCCTCCGCCCGGTAGCGGTCCACCGCGGTCTTCGCCTCTCCCTTGCCGCTCTCAAGATCGCGCTTGGCCTCGGCCACCTTCTTCTCGGCGGCAGGAAGGCCGTCCATGACCCCGAGGAGGGAATCCTCGAGGGAGGCCACCTCGCCCTCGAGGCGGGCGATCTCGCTGTTGAGGGCGCGGAACTCGTCGTTGGTCTTGACGAGGACCTGCTTGCCCCGGGCCTCGCGCAACCTCTGCTCGGCGGCCTGGATCTCGCGCTCGGTCTCGCGCTGGCGCTTCCGGGCGGCGTCGAGGCTCCCCTGGGCCTCGGCCACGGCGGCCTCGAAGGAGCCGAGGCGCTTGTTCTCGGACTCGATGCGGCCGGGGACGGCCCCGAGCCCGCGCTTCAGGGCGGCGATGCGGTCGTCGACCGCTTGAAGCTCAACCAAAGCGCGAAGCTCGGGGTGCACCAGGAACTCCTCGCCTTCTCGAGACTGGTGGGCCCACCTGGATTCGAACCAAGGACCAACCGGTTATGAGCCGGCCGCTCTGCCGCTGAGCTATGGGCCCAGATGGAAGTGGCCGCCGGAGGATGGAGCCGGAAAGGCGCCTCCCCCCTGGGTCGGCGGGCCAGCCCCTCCGACCCGTTGTTATGGCCTTGCCGGGCGGGGTTGTCAAATGGCGGGCGCGGCGCTTTCCCCCGCTATTCCTCGATAAAGCTGCGCAGCTTCTTGCTCCGGCTGGGGTGGCGCAGCTTGCGGAGCGCCTTGGCTTCGATCTGGCGGATGCGCTCGCGGGTGACGTCGAAGTCCTGCCCGACCTCCTCGAGGGTGTGCTCGTTCTCGGCGCCGATGCCGAAGCGCTTGCGCAGCACCTTCTCCTCCCGGGGGCTGAGGGTCTGGAGCACCCGATGGGTGGCCTCCTTGAGGCTGAGCCGGATGACGGAGTCCTGCGGCGCCTCGGCCTTCTTGTCCTCGATGAAGTCGCCCAGGTGGCTGTCCTCCTCCTCGCCGATGGGGGTC
>JBBTDR010000729.1:0-6455 GCA_038042665.1 Nitrospinota bacterium | reverse complement strand
GTGAGCCCCTCGAACGTCCGCTTCCTCTCCCGCCACTACTGGATCCAGAGGCTGGACCTCGCCCCGGACTCCTGAGGGGCCGCGAGCCGCCGCCGCGCGCGGCGGCCGCCGCCGCCCCTCCGGCGGGGATCAGGCCGCGCCCCGCCCGTGAGCTCCCTTTCCCCGGAGGATCGCCCATGAACCGCTTCCAAGGCCGCACCGTCGTCGTTACCGGGGCGGGCGATGGCATCGGCCGCGCGGCGTGCCTGCGCCTGGCCGCCGAGGGCGCCCGCGTCGTCTGCATGGACATCGCCCCCACCCGGGAGGAGACGGCCAGCCTCGCCACCGAGCGGGGGGCCGGCTCGGGCGGAAGGGGGGCCGCGGCGCCCCTCGACGTGCTCGACGCCGAAGGGGTAAGGCGCGCCATGCGGGAGGCCATCGCGGCCCACGGGCCCATCGAGGGCTTGGTGAACTGCGTGGGAGGGGGGCTGCCCGCCCCCGCCCTGGAGATCGACGAGGCCGCCTTCGAACAGATCTTCAACCTGAACGTGAAGAGCGTCTACCGCTGCTGCTGGGCCCTGCTGCCCCACATGCGCGAGCGCCGCTCGGGCCGGATCGTGAACCTCTCCTCGGTGGCCGGGCGCTCGGCCAGCGTCCTCCAGGGGGCGCACTACAGCAGCTCCAAGGCGGCCGTCATCGGGCTCACCCGCCACCTGGCCCGGGAGTTCGGCCCGGACAACATCAACGTGAACGCAGTCGCCCCCGGCGTCATCGGCACGCCGCGCATCCTGGCCCAGATGACGCCCGGGCAGCGCCAGCGCACCGAGGCGGCCACTCCCCTCAGGCGCATCGGCGCGCCCGAGGACGTGGCGGGGGTGGTGGCCTTCCTGCTCTCCGACGACGCGCGGCACGTGACGGGGGTGACGATCGACGTGAACGGGGGCTACTTCCTGGGGTAGAGAGGGGGGCTTACGGCCCACCCCCGCCAACCCCCTGCCGCCTCCGCCCTAGAGCGGGGCGATTTCGGACCTCCAGCCCAGCTCCGCCTCGCACCAGCGGGCGGCGGCCAGCAGGCCCGCCTCCTCGAAGCGCCCCGCCCCCAGCTGGATCCCGATGGGCAGGTTCCCCTCCCCCCGCCCCAGCGGCAGGGTGATGGCCGGCAGGCCCGACTGGGTGAGGGGCTCCTGGAAGAGCGCGTTGCCGGTCGATTTCTCCCGGCGGGGAGGCGCCTCGACCATCGCCGGGCAGACCACCAGCCCGCAGCGGCCCAGCAGCCTCCCCATCTCCCGGGCGAGGCGGGCGCGCAGGCGCAGGGCCCGCAGGTAGTGCACCGCGGGCACCATGAGGCCCGCCGAGATGTTATGCCGCACCTCGGGCAGGTAGGCGTCCATGTTCTCGAGGAACATGCGGCCGTGGTAGGCCGCCTGCTCGACCCGCAGGATGACGCGGTGGGCCGCGTGGAGGAGGTCGAAGTCCACCGGGAGCCGCCCCTCCTCCACCGCCACGCCCCTCTCCCTCAGCCGGGCCACCGCCCGCTCCGTCCACTCGGCCACCTCCCGGCTCGCGCGGGGGAGGAAATCCTCCTTGAGGAAGCACACCCGCGCGGGCTTGCGGGGGGCCGAGGCGGCGGCGAAGTCGGAGACGGGGACGTCCACGGTGGTGTCGTCCCCGGCGTCCGGCCCGGCCATCACGGTGAGGAGCCGCGCCGCGTCCTCGGCCGAACGGGCGATGACCCCCAGGTGATCCAGGGTCCAGGAGACCGCCACCACCCCCGTGCGGGGGATGCGCCCGTAGGTCGGCTTGAACCCCACCACCCCGCAGAAGGCCGAGGGGCGGAGGATGGAGCCTCCCGTCTGGCTCCCCAGGGCGGCGGGCACCATCCCCGCCGCCACCCCCGCCGCCGAGCCGCTGCTCGACCCGCCGGGGCTGTGGACCGGGTTCCAGGGGTTGTAGGTCACTGAGGGGTCCGAGGTGGCGAACTGGGTGGTGACCGTCTTCCCGAGGGCGATGGCCCCCGCGGCCCGCAGCCGGGCGGCTACGGGAGCGTCCCTTGCAGGCGCATACCCCTTGTAGAGGGGCGAGCCCGCCTCGCGCGGCATCCCCGCCACGTCGATGATGTCCTTGTAGCCGATGGGGGCGCCCTCCAGCGGGAAGGGCCTGGGCTTCGTCGCCCGCCGATCGTCCACCCTCTTCGCGGCGGCGAGCGCCCCCACCCGGTCCACGTGGGCCCAGGCCTTCACCCACGCCTCACAGGCGTCGATCCGCCCGAGCAGCGAGCCCACCCACTCCTGGGCGGTGAGGGAGCCCTCCCCCAGCCGCCTCAAGCCCTCCGACAACGTCAGCCGCCACGCCTCGCCGGCCACCTTGAGCCTCCAATGCCCGGAGGGGTCACCCCCCCTTCTGATCCAGCTCCTCCAGCCGCTCCAGCAGCCCCGCCAGGCGCTGGTCCCCCCCCGCGGGCGGGCGCCAGTCCACCTGCACCACCTCGACGCCCTCCGCGCGGAGCTCCTCGGCGAAGAGCTCCAGCCCCACGTTCACCACCCGGAGGGGGCCTTCGGGCAAGAGTTGGCTCATTTCAGCAGCCTCTCCGCAAGCCCGGGCCGCAGCAGGAGGGCGGCGAAGCGGCAGGCCTGGGCGTTCGAGGGGAGGACCTCCACCCCCGCCGCCTCCAGCTGAGCGGCCTGCCCGGCGAGCCCTTGGGGGTCGCCCGCCGTCCCGACCACCGAGGCGACCGCATGGAGCCTCCGGCCCTCCTTCGCCGCCGCGGCGCGGGCCTCCCTCACCGCCTCCGCCTGGGGGCGGGCGGGGTCGGGGTGGGCCGCCCTGCCCAGCACCAGGTCGAGCAACAAGACCCCGGCGCTCTCCGAGCGGCCCGCCCGGCGCACCCACTCCGCCCGGGCCCCGGGGTCGAGCATGGGGTGGGGCCTCCCCACGGTGTAGGCGTCGTCCCCGAGGTCCAACACGCGGTGGGGGGAGCCGCCGTTTCCCGCCGGGTTGAAGGGCACATGGCCCAGCAGGGGCTCGAGCAGGAGGTGCGCCTCGTGGGCCAAGGTGCCGCCCGTGTAAAGGCCCACGGCGCCCGGGCCGCCCCCGCGCCCCAGGCGCTCCAGGCGCGCGCGCACATCCTCCGGATCCGAGAAGGGACGGGGGGACCACGCCCTTTGGGCCAGGAGAGCGGCGGCCGCCCCGGCGGCATCCTCCAGGGTCTCCACCCAGAGCGCCGCGCCCCGGGCGGGAGGCTCCGCCCCCAGGCAGCAGACCACGGCCGGCTTGCCGAGGCCCGCCAGCGCCCGCTCCAGCCGGGGCAGCACCCCGGCGCCGGGGGGCTTGGAGACCAGGACGACCGCCTCGGTGCCCGGGTCCGCCCTCAGCGCGCCCAGGGCGAAGAAGGTCATCGCCCCGCCCACCTCCGCCCCCAGGTCCCTCCCCCCGACCCCGATCCCCTGGGAGACGCCCTCCCCCAGCGCCGCGAGGCGGGAGGCCACCGCCTGGAGGCCGGTGCCCGAGGCGGCCACGATCCCCACCCGCCCGCGGGGCACCACGTTGGCGAAGCCGAGGGGCGTCCCGTTCAGGTAGGCCGTCCCGCAGTCCGGGCCCATGCAGAGGAGCCCCCGGGCGAGGGCCTCGCGCTTGAGCTCCACCTCGGCCTCGACGGGCACGTTGTCGCTGAAGAGGAAGACGTGCAGCCCGTTCCGCAGGGCCCGCATGGCCTCGCGCTTGGCGAAGGGCCCGGGGACGGAGATGGCCGCGAGGTTGGCCCCCGGCAGCAGGCCGAGGGCGCCGCCGAGCGTCCGGGGCGCGGGGGCCGGGCCCTGGGCGGACGCGGCCCGGCGCCGGGAGAGCATCTCCCCCGCCGCGGCCAGGGCCTGCTCGGCGGCGGCCTCGCTCCCGGCCTGGACGGCGAGGATGAGGTCGTTGGGGCCCGCTCTCTGGGCGGCCGGGGAGGCCAGGCCCGCCCGCGCCAGGATGCCGTGGTTGGCGGGCGTGCCCATGAGGGCCGCCGCCTCGCGCACCCCGGCCTCCCCCTTGAGCGCCTGGGCGATGCGCATGAGGGCGACCGAGTCCTGGTAGAAGGAGGGCAGGACGATGCTCTTGAGCGCCACCTAGGGGTTCCCCTGATCCTCCCGCCGGTGGAGCGGCAGGATGGGCTCTTCCTCCTGGCGGAGATCGGCTCCTTCGATCCGGACCAGCATCTCCGCCATCTCCTTCGCGCCCGCCCGGGCGCGCTCGTCGCGGGGCAGGCCGAAGAGGGCGTGGGCCATCTCCTCGATCCGCTCCGCCACCTCGGCCTTCCTGTCCTGAGGGGTCATGGGTGTGAATCCTCCGCCGGCCCGGCTGGAATGCGCTCCGCGCCCGCCCCGCCGCGGCGCTCGGGGAACTGGCCCCGCCAGCGCTCGAAGAGCCGCTGCTCGAGGCCCAGCGCGTCGAGGGTCTTGCCCACCACGTGGTTCACCAGGTCGTCCAGGGTCTTGGGGCCGAAGTAGAAGCCCGGCGAGGCGGGCAGCAGCATCACCCCCAGCCGGGCGAGCTTGAGCATGTTCTCCAGGTGGATGGCCGAGAGCGGCATCTCGCGGGGGACGAGCACGAGCCTGCGGCCCTCCTTGAGCATCACGTCCGCCGCCCGGCCGATGAGGGTGTCCCCGGTCCCGGTGGCGATATGACCGAGGGTCTTGACCGAGCAGGGGATGACGGCCATGGCGTCGAAGCGGGCGCTCCCGCTGGCGGGCCGGGCGCCGATGTCGCCCTCGGGGTGGACGACCGCGGCGAGGGGGGCGAGGTCCTTGAGGCCGAGGCCGGTCTCGTGCTGGAGCACCCGCAGGCCCGCCTTCGAGACCACGAGGTGGGTCTCCACCTCCGGCCAGGCCGCATGGAGCACCTCCATGAGCCGGACCCCATAGATGGAGCCGGAGGCCCCGGTGATCCCCACCACGAGCTTCATGCGCCGGTCCCCTGAAACACCCGAGGAAGAAAAGGCGATTCTACCCCCTCCGGCCGCCCGGGGCTAGACGGCCCGGATGGGGCGGGGCCGGGTCCTCCGGATCTTCTCGAAATCCCGGTAGAGGAGGGCGTAGTCCTTCTCCAGCATCCCCCGGGAGGCGGCCTTCTGGAGGAATCTCCGCGTGGTCTCGCCGAAGGAGGTGTCCGCCCCGAGCTTCCTGCCCATCCGCACCGCCATGGTGAGGTCCTTGAGGAGGTTATAGACCCGCGACTTGGCGTCCCACTTCTTCGAGAGGATGTGCCTGGGGAAGCGCACCTCGCTGGCGTAGCTGCGGGCGTTCGCCGCGTTGAAGACGTCGATCACGTCCTGGAGCTTGAGGCCCGCGCGCTCGGCGATGCGGCCCCCCTCGCAGGTGGCCATGAAGATGGAGTGGCACACGAGGTTGTGGACGAGCTTGAGGGTGTGCCCCGCCCCCGGCCCGCCGAGATAGAAGAGCTTGGAGGCGATGGGGCCCAGGCGCTTGCGGGTGCGCTCGAAGGCCCGCTTGTCGCCTCCGATCATGAGGGTCAGGGTGCCCGCCTCGGCCCCGCTGGCTCCGCCGCTCATCCCCGCGTCGAGGAGGAACATCCCCTTCCCCGCGGCCTTCTTCCCGAGCTGGATGGTCTTGGCCGGGTCGGAGGTGGTGAAGTCGTACATCACCAGCCCCCCGCGCCCGTTGGCCAGGATGCCCTCCCTCCCCTCCAGGCACTGGGCCACCTCCTTGGAGCTCGGCACCACGAAGACGATGAGGTCGCAGGCCCGGGCCATCTCCCCGGGCCTGGCCACCTCGACCCCCGTCATCCCGGCGAAGGGCTTGAGGCGGGCCGGGGCGACGTCCCACACCATGAGGGGCGCCCGGGCCTTGGTGAAGTTGCGGGCGACGCCCCCGCCCATGTTCCCCAGGCCGATCACTCCTGTCTTCATCTTTCGCATGAGGTTCTCCGAAGAAGTGATTGAAATATCATTTCGTTAATTGCTTGTTCTCTTTCACCGGATCGGCCGCGAACACGACGCCGCCGCCCGGCCCGAGGGTGAGCCGGGTGACCACCCGCCAGCGGGCGTCGTCGCGCTCTGGAAAATCCAGCCGGTAGTGGGCCCCCCGGCTCTCCTCCCGCCGGAGGGCGGCGGTGGCCAGGAGCCGGCCCAGCAGGGCCAGGTTGCGGACGGAGAGGGCGCTCTCCAGCTCCTGCCCCCGGGCCTTGCCCGAGGTCTGGGCCTCCGCCGCCAGCCGCATCCGGGGCAGCTCCTCCCGCTCGATGCGCGCGTACTCGGCCAGGGCGTCCGAGCAGCCCCGGGCGTCCCGGATGGTCCCCAGCTTCTCGTGGGCCAGCATCCGGCAGCGCAGGCGCACTTCGGCCTGGAGGGGGCCCTCCTTCCGGCCGAGCAGCGCCTCCACCCAGGCGCGCTCGGCCTCGGGGATGGCGATCCGCCCGGCGGATTCCCCCTCGCCGCCCTTCACCCGCGCCAAGGCCGCCCGCCACGCCCGGCGGCCGAACAC
>JBBTDR010000728.1:0-10168 GCA_038042665.1 Nitrospinota bacterium | reverse complement strand
GGCGATGGCCTTTCGCGCGGACCGCCTGGCTTCCCACACGCCCGGAACCCCGGTTCCGGCCCTGAACGAGCCGAAACGACCCACCGGCGGCTGGCGGCGGGGCTCCTCCTCGGCGGGGGCCACGCCGCCTGGCGGCCCGGGCCGCCCAGGGGCCTTGGCGGATGCCCATCCCCCTGCTATAGATCGCCTGTTGGAGGCGCCGCCCCCCCACGTGCCGCGAGGGACCCCTGCCGATGGAGCACCGCACCATCCTCCTCATCGCCGCCCACCCCGACGACCTCGAGTTCCGCTGCGCGGGCTCGGCCGCCGTGTGGGCGGGCGAGGGCCGGCGGGTGGAGTATTGCCTCTGCACGAGCGGGGAGAAGGGTTTCAGCGGGAACGGCGCGCGCGGGCTCTCGATCGAGGAGCGCCGGGCCATCCGCGAGGCCGAGCAGCGGGCGGCGGCCGAGACGCTGGGGGTGCACGCCGTCCACTTCCTCCGCCATCCGGACGGGGAGCTGGCCAACACGCCCGCCCTCAGGCGCGACCTCGTGCGCCTGATGCGGCGGGTGAGGCCCGGCCTCGTGGTGACGGGCGACCCCTCCCAGGACGCCTACGACAGCTTCTACGGCTACCACGGCGACCACCGCGCCGTGGCCCAGGCCGCCTTCGACGCCCTCTACCCGGCGGTCGGCAACGAGAGCTTCTTCCCCGAGCTCCTCGGCGAGGGGCTGGAGCCCCACCGCCCCCAGGAGGCCTTCTTCAGCCACCCCTCCAGGGCCGACGTGTGGGTGGACATCGCCCCCGTCTTCGACCTCAAGATGCGCGCCCTCGCCTGCCACAAGAGCCAGATCGAGGACATCGCGGAGCTCGTCCCCCGGATGAGGGACTGGGCCAAGCGGCTCGGCGAGAGCGGCGGGCTCGCCTGCGCGGAGTCCTACCGCCGGCTGGAGGTGCCCGAGTAGCCCTGAGGGCCTTCCCAAGAAGGCTGAATCCGCTATAATCCCAGCCGGCCCGCATCGCCCCACACATCGCAGCGCGAGGGAGACCATGCTCGGATACCAAGGCAAGATCCTGCACATCGACCTGGCGGCCCGGACGACGCGGGTGGAGGAATTCGGCGCCGGCTTCGCCCGGCACTACATCGGCGGCAACGGCTTCGGCGCGCGCCTCCTCTTCGACCTCCTGCGGCCCGGGATGGACCCCCTCTCGCCCGAGAACGTCATCGCCTTCGCCGTGGGCCCCTACACCGACACCGCCGTCCCGAGCGCGAGCCGGGCCTGCATCGCCGCCAAGAGCCCGCTGACCGGCCTCTTCTTCGACAGCACCTTCGGCGGCGCCTGGCCCGCCACCCTCAAGCGCACGGGCCACGACGCCATCGTCCTGCACGGCCGGGCGAGCGGGCCGGTCTATCTCGCCGTCTCCGAGGAGGGCGCGGCCTTCCGCGACGCCCGGGACCTCAAGGGCAAGTGGATCCGGGAGACCTGCGAGACCGTCTCCTCCCGCGAGGGGGGCGCCGACGTCATCGCCATCGGCCCCGCCGGGGAGAACGCCGTCCGCTTCGCCTCCATGACCCACACCTGGCGCAAGAGCCGCGACGGCATCAGCGGGCGCGGCGGCATGGCGGCCGTGCTGGGGAGCAAGAACGTCAAGGCCATCGCCCTCAAGGGCAAGGCCAAGACCGCGGTGGCCGACGCCAAGGGCCTGCGCGGCTACGTCAACTCAACCGCCGAGGACGTGCGCAAGGGCACCGCCGCCCTCCACAAGTACGGCACCCCCATCCTCGTGAACATGATCAACAAGATGGGCGCCCTCGGCACCCGCAACCTCATGACCGAGGTGTTCGAGAACTGCCAGCCCATCAGCGGCGAGCACATGCTCGAGAACTACCTCGACAAGGACACCACCTGCCTCAAGTGCCCCGTGGCCTGCGGCAAGGACTACCAGATGAAGGGCGGCCAGTTCGACGGCCTCAAGTGGAAGATGCCCGAGTACGAGAGCATCTTCGCGCTCGGCACCATGCTCGGCATCGGCGACGCGGGCGCGGTGATGCGGGGCAACATGCTCTGCGACGAGCTGGGGCTCGACACCGTCTCCGCGGGCGTCACCATGTCGCTCGCCTTCGAGTGCTTCGAGAAGGGCCTCTTGAAGAAGTCCGACACGGGCGGCATCGACCTCCGCTGGGGCGACTGGCGGACCATGCTCCAGCTCCTCGAGGACACCGCCCACCGGCGGGGCTTCGGCGCCCGCCTGGCCGAGGGCGGCCAGCGCCTGGCCGCCTCCATCGGGGGCCGGGCCCCGGAGCTCCTCTACGCCGCCCGCGGGCTCGAGCTCCCGGCCCACAGCGCCCGGGCGCTGAAGGGCATGTCCATCGGCTATGCGACGGGCACCCGGGGCGGCAGCCACCACGACACCCGCCCCACCCTCCAGTACGCCGCCGACCACGACAACACCACCCCCGACGGCAAGCCCCTCTTCGCCATCCGCACCCAGAACTTCACCGCCCTGGGGGACTCCTTCACCCAGTGCCGCTTCACCGCCGAGCGCGGCTATGGCGCCATGATCAACGAGAAGTACGCCACCATGCTCAACATGGTCACCGGCTGGGATACCACCGCCGAGGAGCTCGAGCGGACGGGCGAGCGCATCGTGAACCTCGAGCGCGCCTTCCAGGCGCGCGAGGGGGTGGACCGCTCCCGCGACATGCTCCCCCACCGCGTCATGCACGAGCCCATCCCCGAGGGACCCCACAAGGGCATGCACTGCCCGCCCCAGGAGCTCGAGGCCATGAAGGACGAGTACTACCGCCTGCGGGGCTGGAGCGAGCGGGGCGTCCCCACCGCCGCCACCCTCAAGCGGCTCGGCCTCGAGGACGTGGCCACCCAGATCGGGGCCAACGGCGCCAAGTAAACACACCGGCCTGGTTTCCGCCCCCGGGCGCGGGAAGGACGGGTCCCTCCCACGGGCAATTTCTTCCGAATCTTCCTGGGCCAACGGTGCGCAGGCGGGCGCGGCATCGAACAGAAACGAAAACAATTTCAACGACTTGAAAAATAACCCCCCATCGGCACGATCTTTGCTCTTGGCCCTCCCGGCGCCACCCCTGCCGGGTGGCGGGCAAAGGGGGCGGGTGCGCGTCCCCCTCTGGCGAGGAGTGCGCGGATGAGCATCTTTCCCGGCCTGACGATCGGCGCCATGGCGATGAACAACGCCGCCGACGCCCTCCAGATCGTGAGCAACAACATCGCCAACGTCAGCACAGAGGGCTTCAAGCAGAGCCGGGCCGTCCAATCGAACGCCTTCTCCTCACTCCTGCCGGGCGGCTCGCCCGGGGACGCGATCGGCCACGGGGCCTATCCAGTCCACGCCCAGCGGCTGGTCACCCAGGGGACGACCGAGAAGACCGACGTTGCCACCGACGTGGCCATCGACGGCACCGGCTGGTTCATCCTCAAGGGGCCGGCGTCCACCGAGCTCCTCTACAGCCGCGCCGGCAACTTCCGCCTGGACGCAAACCGCTTCCTGGTGAACCCCGGGGGGAAGCGGGTGCAGGGCTATGCCATCACCAACGGCGCGGTCGGCACCACCCTGACGGACATCTCCATCGCCTCATTGACCTCGACCGGCTCCCCAACCACGAAGGTCACCCTGAAGGGAAACCTGAACTCCTCGGCGGCCGTCATGGGGAAGCCGCCCGCCTTCACCTCCGGCGCGAAGAAGGACGAACTCATCGTCGCCCAGGGGGTGAACGACCAAATCGTCTTCCAGATGAACCAAGGAGGCCCGGCCATCACCGCGAGCCTCGTCACCCAAGGCGGCCTCGCCTCGGGGGCGGCGGTCACGGGGGCCGCCCTCGCGAACGCCCTCAAGCAGGCCCTCGAGGCCCAGAACGGCACCCCCGACATCTACGACGTCACCTACAGCCAGGCGTCCGACCGCTTCAACATCCGGAGCGCGGCGGGCAACACGGGCACCATAACGTTCTTCCACGACAACCCCGCCTCGACCGCCTCGGCCCTCCTGGGCTTCGCGGCCGCGCGATCGGGGAACATCGCCCCGGGCGGCGACGAACAGAGCGACGTGGGAGTGGCCTTCAACGTCCTCGCCGGGGTGAACAATACCCTCAACGCCGCCATCGAGGGCACGCCGGTGAGCGTCACCATCGCCGCGGGCAATTACACCGGTCAGGAGCTCGCCCTCGCCATCGAGCGCGCGCTGAGGAGCACCTCCAGCCAGAACGCGGGGGTCCAAGTCCTCTACAACCAGGCGGGCGCCGCGGATCAGTTCATCCTCAAGGGCCCCCGCACCGGCGGCGCACACACCATCAGCCAGCCCTCGAACACCACCAATCCTTCCATCCCGGTCCCGGCCACCCAGGTTTCCGTGACCGGTGGCACCTTGGCGGCGACCACGAGCTTCAACATCGGGACGGCGGCGAACGGGGAGGAATTCTTCGACATCGCCGATCCCTTCGCCACCAGCTCCTCCAGCACGGTCGTTCAGATCGTGGACGGCCTGGGGAACCAGCACCAGCTCACCATGTTCATCCGCAAGGCCGGGGACAACACCTGGGAGTGGCACACCGCGCTGGACGGGTCCGAGATCACGGGCCCTACCCCGGACGGAAAGTTTGAGGAGCTCGCCAGCGGGCTCGTCCGCTTCACGGGCCAGGGCAAGCTCGAAACCGAGACCGCCACCGCGGGAACAGGAGTGTTCAACTTCGATCAAAAGAACGGGAGCGCCGTCCCGCCGGCGAATCAGGCCATCGCCTTCGATTTCGGTGACTCCATCGTGACCAACGGGGGAACCGGCTTGGACGGCGTCTCCCAGTTCGAGTCGTCCGCCCTGCCGAGCACCCAAGGGGGCCGAGGGGCGAACGTCCTCACCCTGACGACGGTTCAGCCCAACGGCGTGCCGGGAGGGAGCTTCGTCGGACTCTCCATCGGCCCCGATGGGACCGTTGAAACGCACTTCTCCAACGGCCGCGGGCAGGACATTTTCATGATGCCCCTCGCCCTCTTCCCCGCCGAGGAGGAGCTGACCGCCCTCTCGCAAAACCTCTTCCGGTGGACCTCCGTCGCCGGCCAGCCCGTCGTCGCCCCGCCCCGCACGAACGGCGCCGGCGCCCTCCTGCCCCGGAGCATCGAGCACTCCAACGTCGAGATCTCGGAGCAGTTCGGCGAGATGATCTTCCAGCAGCACGCCTTCCAGGCGAACTCCCGCGTCATCGCGACCTCGAACGATCTGCTCGAGACCCTGGTGAACATCATCTGACGGCCGGCGGGGGGGCCCCGGGGCCTACTGTTGCGTCCCTGGAATAGCTTTCAAAAACGGGAGCCTCCTGGGAAAGGCTGTCATTCCGAGCGCCAGCGAGGAATCTGCTTGTGCACCAGCAGATTCCTCAGTCGCTGCGCTCCTTCGGAATGACACCTTGGGCCGGTTGCTCCTGCAAGGTATTCCTGAGACACGACACTAGGCGGCGGGGTACTTCTCCACCAGGCGGCGGGCGATGACGATGCGCTGGATGTCGTTCGTCCCCTCGCCCACCTGGAGCAGGATGGCGTCGCGGTAGTAGCGCTCGATGGGCAGCTCCTTGATGTAGCCGTAGCCGCCGTGGATGTGCACCGCCCACTCCGAGGCGCGCTGGCAGGCGTCGGAGGCGAAGAGCTTGGCCATCCCCGCCTCGAGGTCGCAGCGCTGGCCGGCGTCCTTCAGGCGCGCGGCGTGGTGGGTGAGCTGGCGCGCCGCCTCGAGCGAGGTGGCCATGTCGGCCAGCTTGATCTGGATGGCCTGGTGCTCGGCGATGGGCTTTCCCATCGAGCGCCGCTGCTGGGCGTAGCGCACCGAGTCCTCGAAGCAGGCCCGGTGGATGCCCAGCGCCCGGGCGGCCACCTGGATGCGCCCCAGCTCGAGCGCGGCCATGAGCTGCTGGAAGCCCCGGTTCTCCTCCCCGACGAGGCAGGAGGCCGGCACCCGGCAGTCCTCGAAGACGAGCTCCCCCGTCCGGATGCCCTTGTAGCCCATCTTGTCCAGGTGGCGGCTCACCTTGAAGCCGGGCAGGTCGCGGCCCATGAGGAGGCAGCTGATGCCCCGGTGGGGCTTGTCGGCCCCCGGGTGGGTGCGCACCATCACGCCGAAGTGGGTGCCCTGCTCGCTGTTCGTGATGAACATCTTGGAGCCGTTGACGACGTAGGCCGTCCCCTCGCGGCGGGCCGAGGTCCTGAGCGCCGCCACGTCGGAGCCCCCGTCCGCCTCGGTGATGCCGATGCCGCAGCGCATCTCCCCGCGCGCCATCCTGGGGAGCCACTCCTGGCGCTGGTCCTCGTTCCCGAAGCGGTTGACCATCCAGGCCACCATCGAGTGGCTGCCGATCACCCCCGTCAGGCTCATCCAGCCCCGGGCGAGCTCCTCGGTGAGGATGACGAAGCTCACCGCGTCCATCCCCGCGCCGCCGTAGGCCTCGGGGACGACCGCGCCGAAGTAGCCGAGCTCCTTCATCCGGTCCACGAGGGGCTGGGGGTACTCGTCCGCGTGCTCGAAGCGGCTGGCGCTGGGGATGACCTCCTGCTGCACGAACTGGCGCACGCCCGCCTGCAAGGCGCGCTGGAACTCGCTGAGCTGCCCATCCATCCCCGCCCCTCCTCCTCCGCCGCCCCTACATCAACGCGAGGCCCACCGGCGCCTCCGGGATGAGGAGCCGCCTCACGGGCTCCCCGCGCCCGAGATGCGCCTCGACGATCTCCTCCGCGTCCTCCGCCCGGACGCCCCCGTACCACACATTGTCCGGCATGACGCACACGGTGGCCCCGTGCTCGCACGCATCCAGGCAGGTCGTCCCCAGCACCCGCGCTTTCCCCTTCAGGCCCCTCTCCCCGGCCAGCGCCTTGAGCCGCTCCCGCAGGGCGGCCGACCCGCGGTCCGCGCAGCAGCCCTTGGGGTGGCCGGGCTCCCGCTGGTTCTGGCACACGAGCACGTAGCGCTTCTTCCGAAACATTTCGGCGGCTCCCCTCACCGGCCAGGGCTTGACGCGAAGATCGGTGCGAGGCTAGCACATCGCCCGCGCCGGGCAAACCGGCGGCCCCCCGCGCCCCCGCGCCGGTCCACCCGCCCGCCCGCCAATGATAAGATGCCCCCCGGCCCCGCCTCCAGAGGAGAGCGCACCTTGACCGACTCCACCGACCCGCCCGTCTTCAGCCTGGGGGAGCCCCAGGGGGCCGCCCCGCGCCGCGTCATCCTCTTCGCCACCTGCCTCGTGGACAAATTCTTCCCCGGGGTGGGCGAGGCGGCGGCCCACCTGCTGGAGCAATCGGGCGCGGAGGTGGACTTCCCCGAGGGCCTCACCTGCTGCGGCCTGCCCCACTTCAACAACGGCTTCCGCGAGGAGGCCCGCAAGGTGATCGAGCCCCAGCTCAAGCTGCTGGAGGGCGGCGCCCCCATCGTCGTCCCCTCGGGCTCCTGCGGCTGGATGCTCAAGTGCGTCCTCCCGTCGCTCTTCCCGGACGACCCCTGGCGGCGCGAGCGGGCCGAGGGGGTCGCCTCGCGCGTCGTGGAGCTTTCCCAGTACCTCGACCGCCACGCCCCCGGGGAGCGCCGCCCGCGCCTGCCCGGCAAGGCCGTCTACCACGACTCCTGCCACCTCCTCCGGGGCCTCGGGGAGCGCGAGGCGCCCCGGCGCCTGCTCGACCTCGCCGCCGAGCGGCGCGAGGAGCTCCCCGGCTGCGACCGCTGCTGCGGCTTCGGGGGCTCCTTCGCGGTCAAGTACCCCGAGGTCTCCTGCGCCATGCTGGAGCAGAAGCTCCAGGCCGCCGAGGGCGCCGGCGCCGACTGGATCGTGGCCGCCGACGCGGGCTGCATGCTCCAGATCGGGGGTGGGCTCGCCCGCCGGGGCTCGCGGGTCCGCCTCCTGCACCTCGCCCAGGCCCTCGCCGGGCCCGGGGCGCCGGGCTGGCCGGAGGAGACGGAAGGGCCGAAGGCATGACCTCCCCCTTCAACCGGCGCGCCGCCCTCGCCCTGGCCGACCCCCACCTCCAGGAAGCCCTGAGGGGCGGGACGGGCCGCTTCGGCGAGATGCGCCTGAAAGCCTTCGAGTCCGCCGCCGCGCCCCTCGCCCTGCGCGCCAAGGCCCGCGAGATCCGCCGGCGCACCTTCGAGGAGATCGGCCGCCACCTGGAGACCCTCCTCGCGAACCTCCGCCGGCTGGGGGTGGAGGTGCACACCGCCCCCGACGCCGAGGCGGCCCGGCGCATCATCGCCGCCATCGCCCGGCGGCGCGGGGCCCGGCTCGCGGTCAAGAGCAAGTCCATGGCCTCGGAGGAGATCCATCTGAACGCCGCCCTCGAGGGAGTGGGCGTGCGCCCCGTGGAGACCGACCTGGGGGAGTGGATCCTCCAGCTCGCGGGGGAGGTGCCGAGCCACCTCGTCGCCCCGGCCCTCCACAAGACCCTGGACCAAGTGGTGGATCTCTTCCGGCGCAAGGTGGACCCAGGCGCCCCGCGCGACCCGGAGGCCCTCACGGCGCTGGCCCGCCAGGCGCTGCGCCAGGAGTTCCTCACGGCCGAGGTCGGGATCAGCGGGGTCAACTTCGCCATCGCCGAGACGGGCACCCTCTGCCTCGTCACGAACGAGGGGAACGGCCGCCTGGTCACCACCCTCCCCCCCGTGCACATCGCCCTCATGGGCTTCGAGAAAGTGGTCCCGACGGTGGAGGAGGCCCTGACGCTCCTCGCCGTCCTCCCCCGCAGCGCGACCGGCCAGAAGCTCACGAGCTACTTCACGATGCTGACCGGCCCCCGGCGCGCCGGGGAGAGCGACGGCCCCGAGGAGGTGCACCTCGTCCTCCTCGACAACGGGCGCTCGCGCCACCTGGGGGGGCCCTTCCAGGAGGCCTTCCACTGCATCCGCTGCGGGGCCTGCCAGAACGCCTGCCCGGTGTTCCAGACGGTCGGGGGCCACGCCTACGACTCGGTCTACGGCGGGCCCATTGGGGCCATCCTGAGCCCCATGTTCCGGGGGCTGGAGGCCTCGGGCGAGCTGGCGGCGGCCTCGAGCCTGTGCGGGGCCTGCCAGGAGGCCTGTCCGGTATTGGTGGACATCCCCCGGATGCTCATCGAGATGCGCGGGGCGCGGGTGGCCCAGCGGACCATCGGGCGGGCCGAGGCCCTTCTCTTCCGCGCGGCGGGGTGGGCCATGCGCCGCCCGGCGGTGTGGGAGTTCGCCTTCCGGGCGGCCTCCCGGCTGGCGCGGCCCTTCGGGAGGCCCCTCAAGCCCGGCTGGCTGCCGGGGGCGCTCGGAGCCTGGGTCAAGGGGCGGGAGCTGCCCCTCCCCGCCCGGGAGAGCTTCCGCGACCGCTGGCGGGAGCGCCAGCGCGGGCGGCGGGCGGCTCCCCCTCCCCCGCCAGCGGCCGAGCGAACCCCGGAGGAGATGGCGGCCCACCTGCGGCGCCAGTCGGAGCTGGGCCGGGGGCTCGCCCACGGGCACTTTCCGGCGCCCCCCGCCACCCTGCCCGAGGTCGAGGTTCCGGATCCCGCGGCGCGTTTCCAGCAGGAGCTCGAGGGGGTGGGCGGCAAAGTCTTCCGCCCCGCCTCGGCCGAGGAGGCGAAGGCCCGTCTCCTCGAACTGGCCGGGCGCTGGCCGGGCCGGCCAGTGGCCGTGAGCGAGGGGCTCCCCCTTCCGGTCGCGGAGTGGCTGCGGGAGGCGGGGCACGAGGTGCTCCCGCCCTCCCCCGAGGGGGACGGCCGCAGCCGCCTGGCCGCCGCCGGGCTGGGGGTGACGGGCTGCGCCTGGGCCATCGCCGAGATGGGCACCCTGGTCCTGCGGAGCGGCCCGGGCCTCCCCCGGCTGCACTCCCTCCTCCCCGAGGCGCACCTGGCGCTGGTGCGGGAGGAGGACATCCTCCCCCACCTCTCCTCCCTGGGGCCCCGGGTGCGGGAGAGCCTCGCCCTTGGGGCCTCGGGCCCCAGCTGCGTCTCGCTCATCACCGGCCCCAGCCGCTCGGCGGATATCGCGCTCACCCTCATCCGGGGGGTGCATGGGCCGCGCGAGGTGTACGCCCTCCTCCTGCCGCGGGGCCTCGCGTAGGGGCGGCCGGACGAAGGATTCGTAGGGGCGGGTTTCAAACCCGCCCCTACAGACGCACGCCGCAAAGGCAATCCGCGGGGGCGTTCCCTGGAACGCCCCTACAAGAATCGTT
>JBBTDR010000727.1:0-2873 GCA_038042665.1 Nitrospinota bacterium | reverse complement strand
GATAGCCCTCCAGCCAGCCCTCGCACATATGCTCGCTCAGCACCTCCATGACCCGGCCGTCGACCGCCAGGTCGGTGCCGCTCGAGGTCGTCTCGAACGAGCCCTGGGTGAACTGCTGGGTGACACCGGCCATCTGCACGCCGCGGCCGATCTGGTTGCCGCCCGCCGAGCCGGTGAGGCTGCGGGCCAGGATGTCCGCGAACTCGGCCCGGCTCCCCTTGAAGCCCGGCGAGTTGGCGTTCGCGATGTTGTTGCCGATGACTTCGATCGCCTGCGAGTAAACGTCCAGCCCGCTGACGCCTGCAAAGAGGGCACCCAGGACGCCCATTGCCTTTCCTCCTCTCCCCCAGGACAGGGGTGTCTAGGATTTCGCCTCCACCACGGTATCCACCCTCAGCTCCCCGAGGCTGGCCAGGCGGTTCTTGTCTTCCACGTTGACGACGGTGCGATCCCGCATATCCACGAAGTAGGCCGCGCCGTCCATCAGGACGAGCGCCCGCTGGCCGCCGCGCCGGGCGGCTTCCTCCACCGCTCCGGAGAGCCGCTCCAGTTGGGCCTCGTTCAGCCGGACACCCATCTGGGCGAGCTTCTGGGAGGCCTCGGGCGTGAAGGCGGGGGGGGCGTTCTTCTCCCGCCGCCCCGCCAGCTCGGCCCGGAGGAGATCCTCGAAGCCGTCCCGCCGCTTGGGCGCGGCGAGGGGCCCGCTGGCCGGCCCGAGGCCCTGGCCGGCGGCCGGCATGGGCGGGGCGGGCGGGGCCGTGAGGCTCGCCACCAGCGAGCCCACCGATTGGAACGCCGCGAGCGCAAGAAGAGTTTGCATGAGCGCCTCCCGAATCAGATGCCCGGGCCGGCCGCGGGCGCCGGCTTGGGCTCGGTGATCTGGATCACGTTGCCGAGGGGGATGTCCCTCGGCCCCACGGTGAGCAGGGTTCCGTCCTTGGCGAACTTCACGCCCGCGACGATCCCGCTCGAGAAGGTCGTCGGCTGGAGGGGCTTGCCCTCGGCGTCGAACGCCAGGACCGAGAAGGTGTAAGTCCCGTCCGCCATGGTGTTGCCGTTCTGGTCCCGGGCGGGGAAGGCGACCGTGTGCAGCCCCGCGCCCCGCTCGCCCGCGTCGAACACGCCGATGATGTTCCCCTGGGTGTCGAAGATGTTCACCAGGGTGTCGGTGGACGCCTTGTCGAGCGAGAAGGCGACGTTCGAGGCCGTCCCGCCCGCCACCGCCACCGTGTTGCCATCGGAGAGGACCTGCTTGCCCAGCATGCCGACGGCCTGGCTCTGGCCGAAGGAACTCTCCAGGCCGCCGAGCTTCTCGAGCGACTTGTTGATGTTGATGAGCTGCTCGAGCGAGGAGAACATCGCCAGCTGCTGGGTGAACTCGGTGCCCTGCATGGGGTTCATGGGGTCCTGGTAGCGGAGCTGGGTTACCAGCAGGGTGAGGAACTGCGCCTTCTGCGCCTCGGCCGTGCTCTTCTCCGCGCCCAGGGTGGCGCCGGAGAGGGCATCCTTCGCCGAGACGGGGGCGCCGGTGGTGACCGCTGAAGTGCCCGCCATGACGCTCTCTCCTGTTAGGCGAAGATGTTGATGGAGCGCTCGCCCGGCCGGGACCAGGCGGCGTAGGCCGGGGCGGCGCCCGCGTAGGGCGAGGGGGCCTCGTCGTCGGGCACCGCCTCGAGGTAGAGCGCGCCCTCGCCCTGGCCGCCCGCCCGGTCCTGGGCGAAGTTGCCGGCGTTCAGGTCGGCCCGGACGTCCACCGAGAACTGCCCGAGCGAGAGGCCCTGCCGCGCGAGCGACTCACGGAGCTCCCGCAGGCCCGACATCACGGCCTCCCGGGCCCAGGGGGTCTCGACCGTCAGCTTGGCGTGCATGGCGCCGCTCTCCACGCGGATATCCATTTGGAGGTGGCCCAGCGCGGGCGGATCCAGCTGGAGGCGGCCAGTGGCCACCCCGTCCCGCACCGCCAGCTGCAGGCGCGAGAGGGCGGCCTCCATGAACTGCCGCTGGACCTCGGCCCGGAGGACGGCGTCCACCCCGCGGCTCGAAGCGGGAGAGGGGGCTGCGGCGTCGGTCTTGGGCGCGTTCGCGGCGGCCGGGGCCTCCTCGCTCCGGCCCGCCACGGCACGGATCTTGGCATCCTCCACCGGGGAATCCGCCGGGGAATCGCCGAAACCGCCCTCGCCGGCGGCGAGCGCCGCCTGAGCGGCCTTCGGGCCCGGCTCGGAGGACTCATCCAGGGCATCCGCCCCTTCCTCCGCCCACGGGGCCCAGGCCACCGGCTTCACCTGGCCGTCCACCTCCCCGGCCCCCTCCTCAGCGACGGCGGCTACCCGCGCCCCGACCTCATCGGAGGAGCTCTCGTCGGCGAAAGCCCCGGAGGGAAGCTCCGCGGCCTCGGGGTTCGCGGGGTCCGCCGCCCGGCCGGCCGGCGCCGCGCCCGCCTTCCCGGGGGCCTGGCCCTCATCCATCTCGGGAGCAGCCGCCATCAGGGGAGCCCCGTCCGCGGCCGCCGCCTCGTCGGCGCCGGAAAGGACAGGAGCGCCCTGGGCCGTCTCCTCGGACGGGATCCCGGCCGGCTCGAAGCGCTGGACAACGTTCTCGGTATCCTCATCGCCCGCCTGGACGGGGAGGACTTCGCTCTGCGGAGCGGCCAGGAGGCCCGCCCCGCCCTCTGGCTGGGCCGGGGCGCCCTGGCCCGCCGCGGCCTGGACGGCGGCGGTCCCGGCCGTGGGCTGGCCCTCGCCGCTGATCGGCTCGGCCGCGATCGCCTGGGAGGCCCCGCTCATCCCCGCGGCCAGCAGCTGGGCCACGATGAGGGCAAGCTCCTCCTCGGTCAGGGCCTCGCCGCCGTCATCGGCGGAGACAACCTCACCGCC
>JBBTDR010000726.1:0-5335 GCA_038042665.1 Nitrospinota bacterium | reverse complement strand
GGACGGCGTCCATGGCCAGGGTGCGGATGGTGTGGACGCACAGGGCGTCGATCGGCATCCCGGCGAGCCTCTCGGCGCCCGAGGCTCGGGGCGAGTCCGGGGACGCCTTCACAGGGGGGTTCATGCCGGCGGCTTCCTCATCCTCATCGAGGGTTGCCTCCCGCCGCGGGGCGCCATGCCCCCCCGGCTCCTCCCCGGCTCACGGGCCGGCGGACGCCTTGACCTTGCGGCGCTGGAGGGTCTGAAGCCAGCCTTCCAGCCGTTCGACCACCTCGGCGGGAGACAGCGGACGGGCTCCTCCTTCCTTATCCCCTTTGGAGAATTCCCGCAACCGCGCCCCGGCCCCCGCGAGCCGGCTCTCGATCTCCTCGATGCGCTCCGCCAGCCAAGCCGGCGCCGGGTTGATGGCCGCGGCCTTCCGGCAGAGGTCCAGGGCCTGGGCCGGGTTCCCCTCCTCGAGGTAGAGCCCGATGAGGTTCCGCAGGAAGGGATCCACCTCAGCCCCGGAAGAGGACCAAGCCTGGAGGGCGGGGGCGAGGGCGAGGCCCTCCGCCTCATCCGCCCCGCCGGCGTCCATCCCCTGGGGAAGGACGCCAAGGTCTTCCCCTTCGATCTCAAGCTCCCAATCCCCGGCCCCATCCTCCGCCACAGCCCCGGCGGCGGCGGGGGGGGGCGCTTCAGCCTCCTCGGCGAAGAGCTCTTCGAGGTCCGCCTCCAGCAGAGCTTCCGGGCCTTCTCCCGCCTGTCCCGCTTCCGCCGGCTCCGCCGCGGGAGGAGCGCCGGGGACGGCACCCTCCTCCTGCGCCTCGAGCAAGGCGCCGAGATCGATCTCTTCCTCTCCGGCCCCAGCGGCAGGCGCCTCCGCCCGGAGGGGCGCGGAGGAAGCCTCTCCTCCCTCCTCCGCGAAGAGGGCGTCGAGGTCCAGCGCCTCATCGGATGAGGGCTCCAAGGGAATTCGAGGCTGAGAGGCGGCGACGGCGGCCTCCCGCTCCTCGTCCTCGGCCAGGAGGGATTCGAGGCCGTCCTCCAGAGCCTCGCCCGGCGCCGCCGCGGACGGCGGCGCGGCCGCCCCAGCCGCATTCTCTTCCTGCCCCTCGAAGAGGGTGTCGAGGGCCAGCTCCTCATCCGAGGGCGCGGCGGGGGCGGGCTCCTTCGCCGCGGCGGTGGGGACCTCCCCCTCTTCCTCGGCGAAGAACGCATCGAGGTCACTCCCCAGACCCGCCCCCGGAGCCTCCCCCGGAACGGCGGCGGCCCAAGGCGTAGCGGCTTCGTCCCCTCCGCCCTCGGCCTCGGCGAACAGGGCGTCCAGGTCCTCGCCGCCGGCGGGCGCTTGCCCCGCCAGGGTCTCTTCCCCAGCGGCGGGAGACGGAGCCCTGGCCGCGGCGGCTGGGGCCTCCTCCTCCAAGCCGAGGAGGGATTCGAGCTCCATGTCCTCCACAGAGGCGGCGCCCTTGGCCGGGGCGGCGGGAGCGCCGGTGGTCTCCGCATCCACCAGCGAAGCCAGATCGTCCCGCAAGGCGCCCTCGGCCGCCTCCGCCTCGCCGAGGAGGGCATCGAGGTCGGCCCCGCCGGCCAAGGGAGCACCCGCCTTGGCCGGGACCGCCGCTTCCTCCCCGAAGGCCTCGCCGAGCCCCTCCGCGAAGTCGTCCTTTGCGGGGGCGCGGGGGGGGGCGGGCTTCCGGCCCAGCCGCGCCTCCAGCTCCTGAAGCTGCAGCCGCCATTCGGTGTTGCCGGGCTCCCGCTGGAGAAGCTGGCGGAAGACCTCCGCCGCCTGCCCATGGTGGCCCTGGGACATGTAGAGCCTGGCGAGCGAGGGGGTGGGGACGGGCGCGGGCGCACCCTCCCCGCCGGGGGAGACTGGCGCCTCCCGCCTCGCCGCGGGGGCGGCGGCGGGGAGCGGGGCCTCCTCCAGCAGGGCGCGCGACTGCGGGTCCGAGGGATTGAACATCGCCGCGCAGCGGAGAGCCTTCTTCGCCCCCGCCTCATCCCCCGCGCGCTTCAGGCAATCGGCCAGCAAGCGCTGACCCTGGAGGTTCCACGGACATCGCCCGACGCCGGCGGCCAGTTCCTTCGCGGCTTCCTGGGGCTGATCCATGGCCAGGAGGACTTCGCCGAGCAGGACGCGCGGGGCGGCGTAGGCCGGGTGCAAGGCGACTCCGGCCCGGAGGAGCTTCTCGGCGCGGGGGGCGTCCCCCTGGGCCCAGATGAGGGAGGCGAGGGGGAAGAAGGCGGGCGAGGAGGGGTTGTCCTCCAAGAGCCTCTCGAGGGCTTCGATGCGCGTCTGAGGATCCTTGCTTTGTCGGGCCATGGCAGCAATGGTGGAGGGGGAACCGTCCGGGCGGACCAGAACATTTTTTCAATAGTATCAAAGCGTTGCGGGGGTGACAAGGCCATGTTCTCCGGCAACCCCCGAAGGAGGAGTCCCCCCGGCCCTCTCCGCCCTCGCGGGAAAATCGGCGGCGCGGGCTCATGGGAAACCTTCGGCACCCGATAAGAGAGACGGGATTCCTTCTGCCGCGCGGCGATGTGGAGAAGGACACCCATCCTCCTGGAGGGTGACCATGTCGCCGGCCTGGCGCAGGCTGTGCTGCTACTGCCATCAAGCGATCGTGGACGACGTGGAGGGTCCCCTGGAGGCGGATAGCGGCCTCTGGGTCCTCCCGCCCCCGGACGAGCCCGCCCGCCTCTCCCACGGCATCTGCGGTCCCTGCCTCGAGCTCAAGATCGCAGCCCTGCCCCGCGGGCGGGGCGGGCTGCCCCCGGCCGCCCCCTCCAACCTCCCCTGGCTCATCGGCTGAAAGATCCCCCCCCGCCACGCCCGGGGGGCGCCTCTCCCCCCGGTTGACGCCCGGCCACCTTTCGAGCGGATAATAGCGGCACTCTATCTCTCGCTCCGCACGCTGTTTCTTAGGGGGATCCGATGCCGGCCAAAGCGCTCGAGGGGAAACGCGCCATCGTCACCGGGGCCTCGTCCGGCATGGGCGCCGCCATCGCCATGCGGTTCGCCGCCGAGGGCGCCGGCATCTGGGCCGCGGGCGGGGGCGACGCCGAGGGCCTCCGCGCGACGATCGAAGGGTGCGCCAGGCACGGGGTGCGGGCGGGCGGGAAGGGCTACAGCCTCGCCCGCTCCCAGGACGCCGCCCAGCTCGTCCGCGACGGGGCGGAGTTCCTCGGCGGGCTGGACATCCTGGTCAACTGCGCCGGCACGCGCAGCTTCAAGCCCATCGTCGAGGTGGAGGACGAGGAGATCGACCTCCTCTTCCAGGTGAACGCCAAGGCCGCCTACCTCACCTCCCGCGAGGCCGCCCGCATCATGCTGCCCCAGAAGAGCGGGCGCATCCTCATGCTGGGCTCCGAGGCGGGCGAGCACGGCACCCCCAACTTCAGCCTCTACTCCTGCACCAAGGCCGTGATGCACAACCTCACCAAGTGCCTGGCCCTCGAGCTGGGGCCTTCTGGCATCCGGGTGAATTGCCTGGCCCCCGGCGTGGTCGAGAGCGGGCGGGTGAAGCAGCTGCTCGCCAACGACCACGAGTTCGCCGACAACCGCCGCAACAAGATCCCCATCCACCAGTTCGGCGACCCCGAGAACATGGCGGCGACGGCGCTGTTCCTCGTCTCCGCGGAGAACGAGTTCATGAACGGTTCCATCGTCCTCACCGACGGGGGCACCACGGCGGCCTAGGCGGGCGTCCCGGCCCTCCGGGAGGACAGGGCGATGCCTGGCATGGCTTGGCCATCTCCTGGAAGGCAGGGGCCCGGCTGGGGCCTCATGCGCTCCGCCCTGCTCCTTTGTCTCGTCATTCCTCCCGGGGCGGCGGGCGAGACAGGGGACCGCTTCGACCCGCCCGAGACCCACCGCGCGGCGCGCCTCGCCTTGCCCGGTTCCCGTCCCCGGTGGCTCTTCGCCGCCCCCGCCCCCCGGCCCTCGGCGGGGAGGCGGTGGATCCTCCTCGTCCTCGCCGAGGACGGCTCCTTCCACGTCCCCCGCCTGGGCGGGGGAAACGCCCGGCAGCCCCTGTCCTGGGAGCGCCAACCCATCCCCACCGACCTCACTGTGGAGGCCCCGCCCGCCGACCTGGGCGGCGGACGGCTCGCGGGGGCGGGCCGCGAGGGCTTCTTCATCGTGGTCAACGCCGTGCAGCGGGAGTGGCGCTTCGTGCGGCCGAGCGAGCCCCTTTCCCTGCTCGCGCGCGCCGTGGGGCTGGCGTCCGACACCGTGGCCGCCGTGGGCAAGGACGGCTCCCTCCTTCTTTTCCGGGAAGGGGGGAGTGGCTGGCGCGAGACCCAGCGCCTCGCCCCTGGGAGCGCCGAGCTGCCCTCGCCCGCGCTGCCGGATGCCGTCCTCGCCGCCGCCGATCTGGACGGGGACGGGAGGAAGGAGCTCGTCGTGCCCGTGGCGCCCTCGCCGCGCTACCGCCACGGGGTCCTGGGCGACGCCATCGAGCCCACCGAGCTGCGGGCGTTCCGGGTGGAAGAGGGGAAGCTGCGCTTCCTCGCCTCATTCCCCGCGGGCGGGGACAGGGTGTTCGAGGCCTTGGGCGCCATCGCCGCCGACCTGGACGGCGACCGCCGGGAGGAGCTCCTCCTCACCCGGAGCGACGCCCAGGGAGGGGCCGCCCACCTCGTCCTCGGCCTGGAGAAGGGCATGCTGGAGGTGAAGGCCCAGGGCAGGCCCGCCGGAGGGAGCAACCGCTGGTCCCATCTGCTGGGAGCGTTCGACGTGGACAGCTCGGGGATGAAGCTCCTCGCCGTGGAGACTCCCCACCTCTCGGGCTCGCTCATCGCTCTGCGGATGCGCGGGGGGGAGCTGCGGGAGCGGGCGCGGCGGCCCGGCTTCACCACCCACACCATCGGCTCACGGAACTTGTGGCAGTTCGCCCTCCTCCGGCGGGGAGGGCTCACCGAGGTGGTGCTCCAGGACCGGGACCGGAACCGGCTGGTCGGCCTGGCGCTCTTGGGGAACCGCTGGAAGGTGCGCTGGACCCTCCCCCTCCCCTCTCCCGTCCTCTCGAACATCGAGGCGGGGGACTTCGACGGGGACGGCCAGGAGGACCTCGCCCTGGCCGACGGGGCCGGGAGCCTCCTCTCCTCCTCCTTTCCCGCCGCTAGGGTGCAGCCACGGGCTTCCCAGCCCTTGAGGAAGCCCTCCCTCGGCAGGATGTCCGCCGACTTTAGCCTGAAATTATTCAAGAATTCAAAAAGTATCCTCAACCATCCGGGGCCGCTGCCGATAGGTTGGATGTAGGGCAGGACACACCCGACCCAGAACGCAAGGAGACCGGCCGTGGCGATTCAGTGCTGGATGTGCTCGGAGATCCTGGTGGAAGACAAG
>JBBTDR010000725.1:0-20165 GCA_038042665.1 Nitrospinota bacterium | reverse complement strand
GGACATCTTCCTCGTCCTGCGCCTCTTCACCCCGGACATGCGGGAGGTCACCTTCTCGGGCACGGTGGACCCCCACACCCCCATTGGCCAGGGCTGGCTGCGCGCCTCCCACCGCAAGCTCGACAAGAAGCTCACCAAGCCCTGGCGCCCCTACCACAGCCACGACCAGAAGCAGCCCCTGAAGCCCGGCCAGGTGGTCGAGCTCGACGTCGAGATCTGGCCCACCTGCATCGTGGTGCCCGTGGGCTACCGGCTGGGCCTCACGGTGCGGGGCAAGGACTACGTCTACCCCGGCGAGGGCCTCAAGCTCTCGAACATGAAGGTGGCCTTCACCGGCTGCGGGCCCTTCCTCCACAACGACCCGAGGGACCGCCCGCCCGAGATCTTCGGGGGCAAGGTCACCCTCCACGCGGGGCCTGGACGGGCGCCCTGCCTGCTGCTACCCATTATCCCCCCCAAGAAATGAGCGCGGCGGCCGGGGGTTCCGTTCCCTGGAACGGCCCCGGCGGCGATGAGGGGAGAGGCCCAGAGGAAACCGCCCACGCGCCGGGAGGAGCCCCCATGCTTCAGCTTGCCGGGAGGTAAGGAAGGAATTGGCATGAATCTCGATCAGCGGGGGAGCCAGCTGCTGGACAGCCAGGAAGTCGGCATCACGGACGTCACCTTGCGGGACGGCCACCAGTCCCTCTGGGCGACCCGGATGCCCAACCGGATGGCGCTGGAGATCCTTCCCGAGCTCGACAGCGCCGGTTTCTTCTCCCTCGAGGTCTGGGGCGGCGCCACCTTCGACACCGCGCTGAGGTTCCTGGCCGAGGACCCCTGGGAGAACCTGGAAAGGCTCAAGGCGAAGGCCCCCCACACCCCCCTCCAGATGCTCCTCCGGGGCCAGAACGGCGTCGGCTACGGCAAAGTCCCCAACGACGTCCTGCGGGCCTTCATCCGCGAGGCCCACCGGGCCGGGGTCGGCATCTTCCGCACCTTCGACGCGATGAACGACCCGCGCAACCTCGAGAACGCGGTCGCGTACGTCCGGGAGGCCGGGGCGCACAACCAAGTCTGCGCGAGCTACACCGAGAGCCCGGTGCACACCCCGGAGTATTACATCGGCTTTGTGGACACCCTCGTGGGCGAGGGTCTGCTCGACCCGGCCAGCCCGCGTGAGAGCTTCTGCATCAAGGACATGGCGGGCGCCGCCAAGCCCGGCCCCGTCGCCGCCATCGTCCAGGCGGTGAGGCGCAAGCATCCCCGGCTGCTCATCCATCTCCACTGCCATTATTCCAGCGGCCTGGCTCCCGCGACGTACTTCGCGGGGGTGCAGGCCGGGGCGAACGTGATCGACGGCGCGGTCTCCTCGATGAGCCACTTCACCTCCCTCCCCGCCACCGAGACCCTCGCGGCGATGTTCGACGGCACCCCGCGCAAGGTCCGCCTGGAGGGAAGGCTCCTTCCGAAGATCCGCGACTACTTCCTCCCGTTCGCGGCGCAGAGGCACCTCGCGAAGTTCGAGATGCCCGTGGACGCGGGGGTGCTGGAGCACCGCATCCCCGGCGGCATGTGGAGCAACTACGTGGTGCAGCTCGCGGGCATGGGCCTGGGCGAGCGGATGAAGGAAGTGCTGGAGCTCTTCCCGGCCGTCTGGGAGAAATTGGGCTACCCGCCCTTGGTGACGCCCACGAGCCAGATAGTGGGGGTGGAGGTCGCCCTGACGGTCCTGCGGGGGGAGAACTATCAGCGGTCGACCCAGGTGGTGGACTACGTCAACGGCAAGTACGGAAAGCCGCTGGGGAAGATCGATCCCGGCCTCCAGAAGAAAATCGTCGGGCACAACGGCCCCATCGACTACGACGCCCCCATGGAGATCCCGCCGGACGCGCTCGGCAGGTGCGCGGCGGAGCTGCGGGAGAAGGGCCTGCTCCAGAGCGAGCGGGACGCCATCAGCTACGCGATGTTCCCCTCCCAGGCCATGGCGCTCTTCCTGTGGCGGGCGGGGAAGGGGCCCTGCCCCAGGGAGAAGGAGGACCCCAGCATCGGCCGCGCGGAGCTCCTCCGGCGCGACGCCGGCCGGGTGGCCGAGGCCCACTACCAGCTCTTCCGCGGCTATGGCGCGGGGAGCGTCCATTCGGATTGACGCGGGCGGCATCATCTCATCCACCGGGATCCATCAGACCGCGAGAGGGGCCCGATGAGCGAATTCACGAGCGAGATCCGGGACGGGATGCGCATCGGCTGGGACGTCCCCATCGGGATGGACGACGGCGCCGTGCTGCGGGCGGATGTCTACCGCCCCGTCCCGGAAGGCAAGTACCCCGTCATCATGAACCACGGGCCCTACGCCAAGTGGCTCCACTTCGAGGACGCCTACCCCGACCAATGGCGGGGCATGGCCGCGGCGCACCCCGACACCGTCTCGGGCTCCACCAACCTCTACCAGACCTGGGAGGCGGTGGACCCCGAGAAGTGGGTGCCCGGCGGCTACGCCTGCGTGCGGGTGGACTCCCGCGGCGCCGGCCGCTCTCCGGGCTACTTCCAGCCCTGGTCCCCCCGCGAGACGAAGGATTTTCACGACTGCATCGAGTGGGCGGCCCGGCAGCCCTGGTGCAACGGCAAGGTGGGGCTGAGCGGCATCTCCTATTACGCCATGAACCAGTGGCAGGTGGCGGGCCTGCGGCCCCCCCACCTCGCGGCCATGTGCGCCTGGGAGGGCGCGGCCGACTTCTACCGCGACATGAACTTCCACGGCGGCATCCACAGCGCCATGGCCAGCATCTGGTACGAGAACAGCGCCAAGCCCCGCCAGCACGGCAAGGGCGAGCGCGGCTACCGCAGCCGCATCAACGGGGAGCCGGTCTCGGGGCCCGGCACCCTCACCGAGGAGGAACTCGGCCGGAACCGCTGCGACTTCCCCCCGGAGTGCTTCGCCCACCCCCTGGATGACGATCACTGGCGGGCCCGCACCCCGGACCTCTCCCGGATCAACGTCCCCCTCCTCTCGGCGGGGAACTGGGGCGGGCACGGCCTCCACCTGCGGGGGAACACCGAGGGCTTCCTGGGCGCGGGCTCGAAGGAGAAGTGGCTCGAGATCCACGGCCTCGAGCACTGGACCCACTTCTACACCGACTACGGCGTCGGCCTCCAGAAGAAGTTCTTCGGCCACTTCCTCAAGGGGGAGAACACCGGCTGGGACCGGCAGCCCCGCGTCCTCCTCCACGTCCGCCACCCCGGGGAGCGCTACCCCCCCCGCGCCGAGAACGAGTGGCCCCTCGCCCGCACGAAGTGGACCCGGTTCTACCTCGACCCCCGGAACTTCTCCCTCGGCCCCGAGCCCCCCGCCGCCGCGGGCGAGGCCAGCTACCTGGCCCTGGGCGACGGCCTCACCTTCCTCGCCCCGCCCCTCCGGGCGGAGACCGAGATCACCGGCCCCTCGGCCGCCAGGCTCTTCATCTCCTCCGGGACCGGGGACGCCGACCTCTTCCTCGTCCTGCGCGTCTTCGCGCCCGACATGCGGGAGATCACCTTCCACGGCGCGGTGGACCCCCACTCCCCCATCGCCCACGGCTGGCTCCGCGCCTCCCACCGCAAGCTCGACCCCCGGAAGAGCCTCCCCCACCGGCCCTGGCACACCCACGACGAGCGCCAGCCCCTCACGCCCGGGGAGGTCTATGCGCTCGACATTGAGATCTGGCCCACCTCCGTCGTCGTCCCCGCGGGCTGCCGGGTCGGCCTCTCGGTGCGGGGGCGGGACTACCGCTACGGCGGGCAGGCCGCCAGCGGCACCAAGAACCTCCCCACCCAATTCACCGGGGTCGGGCCCTACAAGCACGAGAACCCCGAGGATCGCCCCGCCGATGTCTTCGGGGGCCGGGTCACCCTCCACGCCGGCCCCGCCCGGGCGGCCTATGTGATGCTGCCCATCATCCCGGCCAAGTAGGGGCGGGCGGCGGGAGACCTTCTTTCTCCCCGAATATCCCGGGATTCGCCGGAACATCCCGGAAATCCCCGGACACCCCGCCCCCGGGGAGCCGCCTGGCGGCCTCCCGGGAGCGGGGATGTTTTTTCTCAAATCACGGGAAAACTCGGGAAGCCCGCCGGCGGCATGAGCGCTCCGCCCGGGGAAGGTGCGCCCCCGGAGGGGAAGGGCGTTGCATCAAATGACCGCTGGTTCATGGACGGCTTGGAAAATTCCCTGGAGCCCGGCGGGCTCACTCTTCCGGCTTCCGCGGCCCATCCACCCCCATCCACTTCCTCAGCCAGGCGAGGGGGTTCAGCGGCGCGACGGGGGGCTTCTCGTCCGGGGGGGTCCCCTCCCGCCGCGCGGCCTGGCGGGCGAAGGAGACCAGCACCAGCAGGGTGAAGAAGAGGTAGACGAACCAGAAGAGGATGTCCCCCCGCGCTCCCAGGGCGCCCCCCCGGCTGAGCAGGAGGGCGCCGAAGGCGGAGGCGAGGAAGGAGGGGAGGAAGCCCGAGGCGATCCAGCCGGGGAGGGTGGGGCGCCCGCGCCGGATGTCGCGCAGGGCCCAGAGCTTGACGAACTCGAAGTACATCCGCACCCCGCCCAGCGCGAACAGGGTGAGCAAGGAATAGGTGAGGGCCGCCTCGACCCGGTCGCCCGCCATGCTCCTCCTCCTACGCCCCCAGCTTCTCCTTGAGCCAGTCGGCCATGTAGTCCACCACGGGGGAGAGGTAGTCGGTGTTGCAGTGCTGAGCGCCGCCGTCGGGGCCGTGGTAGACCTTGAGGGTCTTGTCCTTGGAGCCCACGGCGCGGTGGCAGGCGCGGGCGTCGCTCATGGGGATCTGCTGGTCGTCCACCCCATGCACCAGGAGGAAGGGGCAGCGCATGCGCTGCACCACGCCGTCGAGCTTGAACTTCTCCAGCTTCTTGAGGGCCTGGTCCAGGGTCTTGGTCTTGAGGCTCCAGGTGAGGTGGTCCCCCGGCACCGGGAGCTGCATGCGGAAGGAGGCCTCGATGCGCTTCTTCCAGATGGCGTGGTAGTCCCACTGCGCCCCCCAGGCCACGCAGGCCTTGAAGCGCCGCTCCATGCTGGCGGTGCGGGGGGCGTAGTAGCCGCCCAGGCTCGGGGCCATGATGGCGGCCCGGCGCCCGTTCACGTCCCGGCGCTTCTCCAGCCAGTCGAGGACCGCCGTGCCCGCCACCTCGACGTCGTAGCGCAGGTGGATGCCCCGGAAGCGGATGGACTCGCCCACCCCCGGGCTGTCCACCGCGACGACGGCCATCCCCCGGCGGGTGAGGGCGTCCGCCGCCCAGTTCACGCTCATCTCCTTGGTGCCGTCGAAACCGTTGTAGAGCACCACCACGGGGGGCTTGGCCTTGGCCTTGCCCTGGGGGGGAATGAAGAGGCCGGGCAGCTTCTTCCTCCCGAAGGGGATCTCGGCGGGGGTGATGGAGGGCCGGTCGGTCAGCGCCGCGTAGCGGTGGAAGCAGCGGATGGACTCGCGGTACATGTCCAGCGCGGCCTTGTCCTTCGGGAGCCGGAAGCGCTCCCCCATCTGGTAGTAGGTGCAGGCGCGCTGGAAGTTGTTCGCGGCGGAGAGCTTGTGGCCCTTCTTCAGCTCCTCCTCGCCGCGGAGGCGGAGGCGGTCCCCCATCTTCCCCCACTCGCGGAACCAGGCGCCCTCGTCCCCGGACTTCTTGGCGAGGGCGCGGCACACCTGGTCCACCTCCCCGATCTCGCCGCCCCCCGAGCGGGCCATGCCGAGGGCGATGTGGATGTTGAACGACCAGCGGTAGTTGTCCCGGAAGTAGATGAGCCAGGGGACCTTGCGCAGCGCGCGGACGGCCATCTCAGGCGAGCTCCTTTAGTTTCTGGTTCAAGCGGGCGGTGACGGCCTCCTGATCGGCCGCCGCGTGGTAGTCCTGGCTGAGGCGCCCGTCCCCGGCCGGGCTCTTGGCGACGAACATGACGCACTTCTCGTCGAGCGAGCGCCCGCCGTGGCGGGTGTTGCGGGGGATGTGGACGAGGTCCCCGGGGCCCACGATGCGCTCCTCGTCCCCGAGGATGAAGTAGCGCCGCCCCTCCAGCACGAGGATGAACTGCTCCTCGTTCGGGTGGAAGTGGGGCGGCGCCCCGTGGCCCTTGCGGTAGGTGACGATCCCCGTCTTCATGAGCTCCCCGACCACCTTGCGGGTCTCGGCCAGGGGGCTCTCCACTCCCCGCTGAACTTCCAGTTCGGAGATTCTGTAGAATGGCATGGGGGCTCCTTTCCGGTCGCGGGAAGGATGAATGGAGGGGCGGAGCCTTACCCGCCCAGCTTCTCTTTCAGCGCCGCCTGGAGGGCCTGGGGGTTGGCCTTGCCCTGGGTGGCCTTCATGACCTGGCCGGTGAAGAAGCCGAGGAGCTGCTTGCGCCCGCCCTTGTAGGCCTCGGCCTCCTTGGGGTGGGCGGCGAGGACCTTGGCGATGGCCGCGTCGAGGGCGCCCGTGTCCGTGATCTGGCGCAGGCCCTCCGCGTCCACGATGGCGGCCGGGTCCATGCCGCTCTGGGCCGTCTTCTCGAAGACGGTCTTGGCGATGGTGCCGCTGATGGTGCCGTCCTCGATGAGGCCGATGAGCTGGGCAAGCCGCCCGGGCGTGACGGGGCACGCCTCGATCCCAAGCTTGCGCTCGTTCAGCAGGCGCAGCACCTCCCCCATCACCCAATTGCTCACCTGCTTGGCCCGGCCCTTGCCGGCGGCCGAGACAGCCTCCTCGTAGTAATCCGCCAGGGCCCGCTCCTCGGTCAGGACCTCGGCGTCGTAGGCGGGGAGCCCGTACGCGCGCTGGAACCTCTCGCGCTTGGCGTCGGGGAGCTCGGGGAGCTGGGCCCGCACCTTCTCCAGCCACTCCCGGCCCACCGCGAGGGGGACGAGGTCCGGGTCGGGGAAGTAGCGGTAGTCGTGGGCGTACTCCTTGGAGCGCATGGCGAGGGTGGCGCCCTGGGCGTCGTTCCAGAGCCTCGTCTCCTGCTCGATGGCCCGGCCCGCGTCCAGGGCCCCGCGCTGGCGCACCTCCTCGTACTCGAGCGCCCGGCGGAGGTTGCGGAAGGAGTTGATGTTCTTGATCTCGACCTTGGCGCCGAGCTTCTCGGAGCCCGCGGGGCGCAGCGAGATGTTCGCGTCGCAGCGGAGGCTCCCCTCCTGCATGTTGCCGTCGCAGATGCCGAGGTAGCGCACGAGGGTCCGGAGCTTGCGGAGGAAGGCCTCGGCCTCCTCGGGGCTCTTGAGGTCGGGCTCGGTGACGATCTCCAGGAGGGGCACGCCCGCCCGGTTGAAGTCCACGTAGGAGTGCCGGGGGTCGCCCAGCTCCTCGCCGTGGATGAGCTTGCCCGCGTCCTCCTCCATGTGGATGCGGGTGAGGCGCACCCGGCGCTCGGCGCCGTTCTTGAGGAGGAGGCGCACCTCGCCCCCCCGGCAGATGGGCTCCTCGTACTGGCTGATCTGGTAGCCCTTGGGGAGGTCCGGGTAGAAATAGTGCTTGCGGGCGAAGCGGCAGGCGGGGGCCACCTCGGCCCCCACCGCGAGGCCCAGGCGCAGGGTGAACTCCACCACCTCGCGGTTCAGCACCGGCAGCACCCCGGGCAGCCCCAGGTCCACCGTGCAGGTGTGGGCGTTCGGGGCGGCGCCGAAGGCCGCGCTCGAGGCGCAGAAGATCTTGCTCCGGGTGCACATCTGGGCGTGGACCTCCAGCCCGATCACGGTCTCGTAGGCCACGCTTGGCTCCTTATCCCTTCAGCCGCTCCGCCGCGCGGCGGATGACGGCCTCGGTGAACGCCTTGGTGCCGAGGGTGCCGCCCAGGTCGCGGGTGGCCTCCTTGGCGTCGAGGCAGTCGAAGAGCCCCCGCCTGAGCGCGCCCGCCGCCTTGGCCTCCCCGAGGTGGGCGAGGAGCAGCGCGAAGGCCAGCAGGATGGCCGTGGGGTTGGCCTTGTCCTGGCCGGCGATGTCGGGGGCGGTGCCGTGGACGGCGTCGAACATGGCCACCGAGACCCGCCCCCGGTCGTCGAAGGAGAGGGAGACCGAGGCCCCGAGCCCCAGGCTCCCGATGAGCCCGCTCGCGAGGTCGGAGAGGAAGTCCCCGTACTCGTTCAGCACCAGGATGACCTGGAACTCCTCGGGCTCCATCACCAGCTTGGCGAGAAGGGCGTCGAAGAGCTCGCGACGGTGTTGCACCTGGCCGCCGAAGGCGATCTCCTGGGCCACCTCGTCCACGATGTCCTCGAAGAGGCCGTCCGTCACCCGCTGGATGGTGTATTTGCTCGAGGAGGTGAGGGACTTGCGGTCGCGCGCCGCGATGGCGAAGGCGTAGCGGGCCGCCTGCTCGCAGGTCTTGCGGTCCACCACCCGCAGGCTCACCGCGGCGTAGTCGCCCACCATCTGGCCCGGGTCATCGTAGGTGCCCCCCGTGGCCACCCGGACGATGTCGAGGTCGATCTTTCCGGTGAAGTGGGTCTTCAGGCCTGGGATCGAGGTCACGGGCCGGTGGATGACGGCGAACCTGAGGAGCTTGCGCAGCACCGCGTTGGGGCTCTCCTCCACCGTGGCGGTCGGGTACTTGATCCCCACCTCCGTCCGCTTCATGGAGACCAGCGCCTGCTCGTAGAGCAGGCGGCCGTGCGCGCGGCGGTTCGAGCGTTCGAGGTTCACCGTGTCGAAGGCGATCTCGACCGGGAGGGACGCCGCCACGGCGCGGACGCTCTGGCAGAGCTCCGCCGCGATGCCGTCCCCCAGCAGCTCGGTGACCTCGTGGCGCTTCGCCATCGTCGGGTTCTCCTCGGCCCTAGAGGGGAGGGAGCGCCTTGTGGTGCCCGGTCGCGCCCTCGAAGGCGGCCGCCGCGCGCAGCACCTCGCTCTCCCCGAAGGGCTTCCCGACGAACTGGAGCCCGATGGGGAGCTTCCCGGAGGTGAAGCCGCAGGGGACGCTGATGCCCGGCAGCCCAGCCAGGTTGCACGGGATGGTCAGGATGTCCGAGAGGTACATGCTGATCGGGTCGTCCATGCGCTCCCCCAGGCGGAAGGCGGCGGTCGGCGCCGTGGCCGAGAGGATCACGTCCACCTCCTGGAAGGCGGCCTGGAAGTCGCGGCAGACGAGGGTGCGCACGCGCTGGGCCTTGGTGTAGTAGGCGTCGTAGTAGCCCGAGGATAGCGCGTAGGTGCCCAGCATGATGCGCCGTTTCACTTCTTCTCCGAAGCCCGCCTCCCGGCTCGCCGCGTACATCCCGAAGAGCGGGCCGTACTCGGACTCCCCCTCCTCCCTCGGGCCGTAGCGCACCCCGTCGTAGCGGGCGAGATTGCTGCTCGCCTCGGCGGGGGCGAGGATGTAGTACACTGGGAGCGCGTAGCCGGTGTGGGGGAGGGAGACTTCCGCCACCCGCGCGCCCAGCCCCTCCATCACCCGGATGGCCTCGCGGGTGGCGGCCTCCACCTCCTTGTCCATCCCCTCGATGAAGTACTCCTTCGGGATGCCGATCCGCATCCCCTTCACCCCGGCCTCCAGGCCCTCCGCGTAGTCGGGCACGGGCTCGTCCGCCGAGGTGGAGTCGCGCGGGTCGTGGCCGCTCACGGCGGTGAGCACGGCGGCGCAGTCGCGCACCGTGCGGGCGAAGGGGCCGATCTGGTCGAGCGAGCTGGCGAAGGCGATGAGCCCGTAGCGCGAGACGCGCCCGTAGGTGGGCTTCATCCCCACCACCCCGCAGCAGGCGGCGGGCTGGCGGATGGAACCCCCGGTGTCCGAGCCCAGGGTGGCCGCGGCCGAGCGGGCGGCCACAGCGGCGGCCGAGCCTCCGCTGCTCCCGCCCGGGGTGGTCTCCAGGTCCCAGGGGTTGCGGGTGGGGCCGAAGGCGCTCCGCTCGGTGGAGGAGCCCATGGCGAACTCGTCCATGTTCAGCTTGCCCAGGATGACGGCCCCCGCCCTCTTGAGGAGGGCGACGGAGGTGGCGTCGTAGGGCGCGGTGAAGTTCCCGAGGATGCGCGAGGCGCAGGTGGTGCGCGTGCCCTCCATGCAGAGGAGGTCCTTCACCGCCACGGGGACGCCGAGGAGGGGGGAGCCGGACTCCCCCGCCTGGAGGCGCCGGTCAGCGGCGCGGGCGGCCTCGAGGGCCTCCTTCTCCAGGATGGTCAGGTAGGCGTGGACGCGCCCCTCCGTCTCGGCGATGCGGCCGAGGTAGGCGCGGGCGGCCTCCTCGGCCGAGAGCTCGCGCGCCCGCAGGCGCTGGCCGAGCTCGTGGACGGTGAGCGATACGATCTCGTTCATTCGTTCTCCCGGATGGCTGGCGGGCCTATTCCTCGTCCCCGAAGGAGATGCCCACCGACCGCCCCACCCGGATGAAGTCCGAGTCCAGGGGGACGAGGCGCTGGCCCTTGGCCGCCTCCCCGAGGGGGACGAGGGCGATCCCGCCGTGCTTGAGGGCCACCAGGTTGCCGAAGTTCCCGGCGATGGCGTTCAGGGCGGCGTGGACGCCGAAGCGGGTGGAGAGGTTGCGGTCGTAGGTCGAGGGGGTGCCTCCCCGCTGGATGTGGCCGAGGATGGTGACGCGGGTCTCGATGCCGGTCATCTCCTCCAGCTTCTGCCCCACGAGGTTGCCGACGCCGCCCAGGCGGCGCGGCTCGGTGGGGTCGTTCACCAGCGCCCTCACCACGACGTCGCCGCCCTGCAGGTGCGCCCCCTCGGCCACCACGATGATGCTGAAGCGCTTGCCGGAAGCCCGGTCCTCGCGGAGCTTGGCGGCTATGGCCTCCATGGAGAAGGGGATCTCGGGCAGGAGGATCACGTCCGCCCCCCCCGAGAGGCCGCAGAAGAGGGCGATCCACCCTGCGTTCCGCCCCATCACCTCCACCACCATCAGCCGGCCGTGGCTTTCGGCCGTGGTGCGGATGCGGTCGATGGCCTCGGTGGCGGTGCCCACGGCGGTGTCGAAGCCGAAGGTCACGTCCGTGGCCAGGAGGTCGTTGTCGATGGTCTTGGGGACGCAGATTGCCGGGAGCCCCTTCTGGGCGAGGCCGTGGGTGATGGCGAGGGTGCCGTCCCCCCCGACGGCGATGAGGCCGTCGAGCCCCGCCTCGCGGAAGTTCGCCACGATGGTGTCCGAGACGTCCACCACCCGCTGCTGGCCGTCGATGGTCATGGGATAGGCGAAGGGGTTGTCGCGGTTCGAGCTCCCCAGGTAGGTGCCGCCGCGCTGGAGGAGGTCCTCCACCATCTCGGGCTCGAGCTGGAGGTAGCTCTTGTGGAGGAGGCCCGCGAAGGCGTTGCGGATGCCCGTGACGCGCACCCCCTCCCGCGCCGCCGTGAGAACCGCCCCCCGGATGACCGCGTTCAGCCCGGGGCAGTCCCCTCCCCCGGTGAGGATGCCCAGGTGCCGGATCTTCCGCTTCGGTTTCGTGGGGGCCGATTCGTCGCTCATGGCGTCTTCCTCCAGGGGAAGGTTCACCCGTCCAGTTTACCGGATTCCCCCCGCCGGAGTCTCACCTTGATCCGGCAGGCGGAGCAGGAAAGTGACGTAGGCCAGGGTCTCCCGCCCCCCGCCGGTGTGGAAGAGCTCGAGCTCCTCCTGCCAGCGGTCGAGCACCCCCTTGGCCTCGGGGGAGAGGGGCTGCTCCCGGCGGTTCTCCAGGACGACCCGGGCCTGGGGGGCGAGGAATGCCTCCCAGGAGGCGTCGGGCTCGGTGCGAATCTCCTCCACCCGCAGCCCCTCCGCCCCGAAAGCCCGGCGAAGCTCCTCCGCCTCCCGCAGCCGGGCGGGGGCGAAGCCTTCCAGCCAGGCGCGCAACGCGGGCCCGGCCTTTTCCCGCCCCCCTTCCCTCCACACCAGGGCCCCCAGGATCATCCATCCCCCCGGCCGGACGAAGCGCCCGAGGTCCCGGGCGGCCTCCAGGGCGCCGAAGGGGTGGGCGGGGCCCAGCCGCAGGGCCAGGTCGAAGAAGCCCTCGTCGAAGGGAAGGGCGTCCGGGGGCCCCTCCAGGAAGTCCACGAGGTGAGCGAGGTCGGAGAAGACGGCCAGCCGGCGGGCCTCCTCGGCGAACTCGGGGACCTCCTCCACCCCCGTCACCTGGCAGCCGAACCGCCGGGCGAGGACGAGGCAGGCGCCCCCCTTGCCGCAGGCGGCGTCGAGGACGCTCGAGCCCCGCCCCAGGCCGCAGCGCAGGGCGAGGGCCTCGAGGGTGGCGGTGGAGACGGGGGAGAGATGGAGGTTGTGCGGGTAGCGCTCGAACGCGTCCGGCGTCATCCAGGCGGCCCGGAGGGGCGCTTAGAAGGGCGAGAGCCCGATCATGTCGAGCATGAGCAGGAGGGAACTCACCCCGAGGGCGGCCGCGATGACCAGCGCGAAGAGCCCGAACAGTCTTCTGTACGCCATGCGTGGTTCTCCTAGGAGCCTTTCCTCTTCCGGGCCGGCTGGGATTTGTTGATCTGCATCAGGATCTTGCCATCCTTGAACACGCTCACCGTCCCCGTGGACTCGCTCACCGCGAAGGAGGTGGCGGCGCTCACTTCGGTGATGCCCGCGGCGGCCATGTGGCGGGCCCCCAGGCCGGAGGGCAGGTCCGCGGCCGGGGCGGCGTTCAGGTGCCGGCCCGCCGCCTCGATGACCCCGTCCCCCCGGCTGCCGAAGGCCCCGTCGATGGCGCTGAACTCCTTGATGGTCTCCCGCAGCGACGGGTCCAGGATGTTGCGCTGGTTCTCCGGGTAGCCGTGGAAGGGGTTGATCACCAGCTGGCGCGAGTACTGGAGCACCACCTCGTGATCCCCCAGCACCAGGAGGCCCCCCCGGGGCTTGCCCTCGCGCCCCTCGGCGGCCAGCTCGAGCGCCAGGGAGAGCACCGTCTCGAACACCTTGGGGTCCACCCCGTCCACCGCGTTGGGGATCTCGGAAGTCTGGAACATCTCCTTCTCGCGGTCCAGCCGGAAGACCATGAGGGTGTCGATCTGGTTGTTCTCGGCGAGGCCCGAGAGGCAGACGATGGTGTCCTGCTTGGTGATGGAGCCCTCGCTCAGGGCGATGAGCACCCCCATCTTGATGATGTCGAGGCGGCTCAGGGCCAGGTCGGGGAGCTGGATGGCGTGGCAGCCCTGGCTTCTCAGCGACTCGTAGCGGTCGGCCGAGCAGGTGGTGACGTAGCGCTCCACGTCCGAGGGGAGCTGGGCGAGGGGGTCCAGCTCCTTCATGGCGTCGGCGTGCACGAACACCGCCCGCGCGCCCACCTGGGCGCAGATGCGGGAGGCGGCCTCGATGAGGCTCGCGTTCAGGCCGGCGGCCTCGGTCGGTCCGGTCTGGCTCATCCCTGGCCCTCGATGGCCATGTAGAACGTGGACCCCTTCCGCTCGACGAAGAACAGGTTGCCCGCCCCCTTCTCCTTGTTCAGGGCGCCGAGCATCTCGTTCACGTTGCGGACGCGCTTCTGGTTCACCTCCACGATCACGTCCCCCCGCTGGAGCCCCACCTGCTCGGCGGGGCTGCCCGGCGTCACGGCGCTCACCACCACCCCCGTCCGCGTCCGCGCGCCGATCTGGCGCGCGATGTCGGGGGTGAGGTCCTGCAGCTGCACGCCCAGCTGCGATGTCATCTGCTGGTGCGAGGGGGCCCGGGCGATCGCCTGCTCGTCGTCGGGCATGCGCCCCACCCGCAGGGTGAGGCCGAGGGGCTTGCCCGCGCGGAGGACGTCGACCTTCACGGTGGCGCCGGGGCGGAGGTCGGCCGCCATGCGGGAGAGGTCGCGGGCCCGCTCGATGGGCTTGCCGTCGATGCCCACGACCACGTCCCCGCGCTGGATGCCGGCCTTGGCGGCGGGGCTTTCGTCCACGACGTTCGAGACGATGGCCCCCTTCGCCTCCTTCAGGCCGAGGGTCTTGGCCATGGTCTCGCTCACCGACTGGATCGAGACGCCCAGGAAGCCGCGCACGACCTCGCCCTGGCGCAGTTGCGGGATGAGGTTCTTCGCCATGTTCACCGGGATGGCGAAGCCGATGCCGATGTTGCCGCCGCCCCGGCTGAAGATGGCCGTGTTGATGCCGACCACGTTCCCCTGGAGGTCGAAGAGCGGCCCGCCGCTGTTGCCCGGGTTGATGGAGGCGTCGGTCTGGATGAAGTCGTCGAAGCGCCCGGCGCCGATCATCCGGCCCTTGGCGCTCACGATGCCCGCGGTCACGGTGTGGGAGAGGCCGAAGGGGTTGCCGATGGCCACCACCCAGTCGCCCACCCGAAGCTTGTCGCTGTCGCCCAGCCTGACGGGCTGGAAGGCGTCGTCCGCCTGCTTCTCCACCTTGAGGAGGGCGAGGTCGGTCTGCGGGTCGCGGGCCACGATGGCGGCCTTGCGCCGCTTGCGGTCATTGAAGACGACGGTGATGCCGGTCGCCCGCTCAATCACGTGGTTGTTGGTGAGGATGTAGCCCTCCGTGTCGATGATGAGGCCCGACCCCAGGCTGGTGGAGCGCCGCTCGGCGGGGGGCTGCCCACCCTCGGGGAAGGGGAAGGGCTGGCCCTCGAAGAAACGCCGGAAGAGCTCGCTCCACGGGTCGCCAGGCATGCCCGGGATCCCGCCCGGGGCGGCCTGGACGGCGGTCTCGGCGCTGATGTTCACCACCGAGGGTTGGAGCCTCTCGGCCAGGTCGGCCAGCGAGGGGAGCGACTGCAACGAGGCGCCCGATGCTCCCTCCCCCTGCGGCAGGGTGAGGAGAAGCCCGGCCAGGGCGAGGGCGCAGAGCCAACCGATCCGGTTCGCGGGCCGGTGTGCGGGGGAACGAGGTGTGCGGGGCATGACGTTCACTCCATTCTCTCTCGTGCGGCGGCGAGCGGTGGAACCCAAGGCCCGCGGCGCGGCGGGGTCCGCCCCGGGCCGTCAATTCTCGAACTCCGTGATCTCCAGCCGGCGGGGCTTGCGCTTGGCGGCGCGAATCTCGAGGACCCCCGACTTCATCTTGGCGGTGATGGAGCCGGGGTCCGCGCTCTCCGGCAGGCTGATCAGCCGCCGGAAGGGGCCGAAGCCGCCCTCGACCAGCACCCGCTCGGTCCCTTCGCCGAGGTCGGGCTCGCGGTGGACGCCCGAGACCGAGAGCAGGCCCTCCTGGAACTCCAAGTCCACTTCCTCCGGGGAGGAAACGCCCGGCAGCTCGACGAAGATCAGCACTTCCTCGTCCCGCTCGAAGATGTTCACCCGGGGCGCCCAGGCCGGGCTCTCCAGGGTCTGCTCCCGGGGGGAAGGGCCGCGCCGGCCCCGGAGGCTCTCTTCCAGGAGCCGCTGCATCCGCCGCTGGAAGAACGCCAGCTCCTGGAACGGATCCGAGGGTGACATCGCGGGCTCCTTCGCCCTCCCCATCCTGTCCTGGCGGGGGGGGGATGCGGGCTTCGCCATAATGGCCCTGATTTTCGCTCAATTCTTGGCCCGGCGCAATGTGGCGGATCGGAGCCCCCGGGCCACGGAAAGGCGGCGAAAACATCTGGCGTTTGGACGTTTTCGGGTTCCCCCGAGCTTCGGCCGCAGCGGTGGCGCGGGGGTTCCCTTGCCTGTAAGCTGGGGAGCGTTCCTCTCCCCTCCGGCCGGGGGAGGATTCCCCTCCTCGGGAGAGACATTCGTGCGTTTCCTGGATTCCCGAAACCTCGGCGTCCTTCTGGCCCTCTTTCTGCTGACGGGCTGCCAGGGCGCCGCCCGGGCGGTGGAAGGCGTCGGGAAGGCGGCCACCGAGGGAGTGGTCGGCCGCCTCCTCACCGACCGCAGCCGGGCCGAGCTCCTGCGCGAGCACCGCGACCTCGGCGAGCACATGGCCAAGGTGGAGAGCCACATCGCCCAGGGCCGGGCGGCCCGCTCGGACCGCGAGCGCGGCGGCTTTCAGGACGCCAAGGACAGCCTCCACGCCGCCGGCCGCCAGCTCGAGCCCGAGCGCATCCCCCTCGAGCTGGGGCTCCGCGCCCAGGCCCAGCTCGACAAGGTGCGCGACGCCTTCAAGCTCCTCCGCGAGCGGCACAGCATCCCCCCCTACACGGGCTTCACCGCCACCCGTTAGCCCTCTTCCAGGAGCGGTTCCCCCCGATGCAGCCCCTCATGGTCGCGGCCGACCCCCAGGGCCGGATCTTCGAGCACCCCGGCCTCGCCATGGTGGGCGCTCTGGGCCGGGAGCCGGTCGCGCCCCAGCCCGAGGAGCTCTCGCCCCTGCCGGCCGGCAGCCGCCTCTTCACCCTCCCCGGGAGCAGCCCGATCGGGGGCGAGCCCGAGGCGGGGGAGCTCGTCGCCGTCGGGGAGGCCGACTTCGGGGAGGGCGAGGTCCCCCTCTCGGCGGCCTGCACCTTCCCCGCGCCGGGCTGGATGCGTACCCTCCTGCCCATGGCCGAGCGGGAGGAGGGCGCGGCCGCCCTTCCGCTCTGGGCCTACACCGCCCTGGGCTTCGACGAGGAGAGCGGCGGCTTCGTCTGCGCCGCCGTCCAGGTGGACGACTGCCCGCGCTGGGCCCCCGCCGCCTTCGACGACCGGGGGCTCGCCGGGCGCGTGGCCGAGGCCGGGGGCCGCCATCCCAGGAACCGGCTGATCCCCCACCTCGCCCGCTGCGCCCAGGAGTTCCACTGCTTCGCGGCCAAGAACTTCTTCGCCGGGCGGTGGGAGATCGGGCTGCCCATCGCGCCCTTGTGCAACGCGGACTGCCGGGGGTGCATCTCCCTCCAGACGGACGACCTCTTCCCCGCGAGCCACGAGCGCATCACCTTCGTCCCCGCCCCCGAGGAGCTTTGCGGCATCGCCGCCCCCCACCTCGAGCTGGCCGAGCTGGCCGTGGCGAGCTTCGGCCAGGGCTGCGAGGGCGAGCCGCTGCTCCAGGCGGGGGTGATCGAGCGCGCCTGCCGCCTCATCCGCGAGCGCACCGGGCGCGGCACCCTGCACCTCAACACCAACGGCAGCCGCCCGGAGTGGATCCTCCGGCTCGCCGCGGCGGGGCTCGAGAGCATCCGGGTGAGCACCAACAGCGTCCTCCCCGGGTGGCACCGCGCCTACTACCGGCCCGAGACCTACGGCTTCGGGGAGGTGGAGGACACCGTCAAGGCGGCGGTGGACGCGGGGCTCTACACCCAGCTCAACTACCTCGTCTTCCCGGGCGTCACCGACCGCGAGGCCGAGGCCGAGGCCTTGCTGGAATTCTGCGGGCGCACGGGGCTCCACGTCATCCAGATGAAGAACCTCTGCATGGACCCCGGCCTCTACCTCGGCCTCCTGCCCGATCTGGAGGAGGCGGGCGAGGCCATGGGCATGGCCTTCCTCCTCGACATCCTCCGGCGGGAGCTGCCCGGGGTGGCGCTGCGCTACTTCAACCGGCCCAAGGAGGAGTGGCACCTCGACCCCCGCGCGGCCTCCCGGAAGATGGGGAGCCGGGTGACGCTGCGCGTCCTGCCCGGCGATGCCCCGGGCGGTGGCGGGCACCGCCACCCAAGCGGCCAGCCGCTTGGGGCGCCCCCGCCCCCCAAGCCTCCCCTGCGCGGGGCGGGGGAGGGGGGATGAGCGGCCTCCTCCGGATCGGGGAGAAGCCCCTCGTCCGCCTCGCGGCGCCGGAAGCCCCCGGGGAAAACTCGGACGCCCCCCGCGCGGCCCTCGTCTCCCTCGGCTGCGCCAAGAACACCGTGGACAGCGAGATCATGCTCGCCGCCCTGGCCTGCGCGGGCTACCGCCTCGTGGGGGACGCCGCCGAGGCCGAGGTGGCCATCGTGAACACCTGCGGCTTCATCGAGGACGCCAAGCGCGAGTCCATCGACGCCATCCTCCGGGTGGCCGCCCACAAGCGGGGGGGGCCGCTCAAGACCCTGGTTGTGGCGGGCTGCCTGGCCTATCGCTACCGCGGCGAGCTGGCCCAGAGCCTCCCCGAGGTGGACCTCTTCATCGGCACCCGGGAGTACGACCGCCTGCCCGAGCTTCTCGCCGCGCGCGGGGAGGGCGCGGTGCCCGCCCGCGAGGCCTTCTCCGACACCCTGATGGACTACGGGCGCAGGCTCCCCCGCCTCCTCGCCCAGCCGGGGCCGAGCGCCTACCTCAAGGTGGCCGAGGGCTGCTCGCGCCCCTGCACCTTCTGCGTCATTCCCCGCTTCCGGGGGCGCTTCCGCTCGCGTCCGCTGGAGATCGTCGTCGAGGAGGCCGAGGCTCTGGCCGCCGCAGGCGTGAAGGAGGTGAACCTCCTCGCCCAGGAGATCACGAGCTACGGCACCGACCTGGGGATGGGCTTCTCCCTGGCCAAGCTCCTGGAGCGCCTGAACGCGGTGGAGGGCCTGGGCTGGATCCGCGTCCTCTACAACTACCCGAGGGGGGTGACGGAGGAGCTGCTGGACGCCTTCCGCGAGCTGCCCAAGGTCGTCGAGTACATCGACATGCCCCTCCAGCACGTTTCGACCCCCGTCCTCGCCGCCATGCGCCGGGGCATCGACGAGGAGGGCACGCGCGCCCTCGTCCGGCGCATCCGGGAGCGGGTGCCCGGCTGCGCCCTGCGCACCACCATGCTCGTGGGCTTCCCCGGAGAGACCGAGGAAGATTTCGAGAAGCTCCTCGCCTTCGCCGGGGAGACGCGCTTCGCCCGGCTGGGCGGCTTCGTCTACTCCCCCGAGGAGGGCTCCATCGCCGCCCGGCTCCCCGGCCAGGTGCCCAAGCGGACCGCCCGCGCCCGCCTGAAGAAGCTCCTCGCCCTCCAGACGCGCATCATGGAGGAGGACAACCGCGCCCTCGTGGGGGAGCGCGTGGAGGTGCTCGTCGAGGGCATGACGGCGGAGGGCCTCCTCCGGGGCCGCACCCGCCTCCAGGCCCCCGAGGTGGACGGGGAGGTCTACCTCCACGAGACCGAGGCCGCGCCGGGCGAGATCATCCCGTGCGAGGTCCTCGGCGCGGACGGGGTGGACCTGATCGTGCGGGGGGTGCCGGGAGCTTGAGCATCTCCCCGGGGGTCATTCCGGGCGCGGCCCGGCTGAGCCTTCGGCTCGAGCCCAGGCCGAGGGGTCGCCGAAGCCCGCGGGCGCGCGGAAGCTGCTTTTGGAGCGTGAGAACCAGAAACTGATCCTTCCCTTCCGGCCGGAATGACAGGGCAGGCCGTTCCCTTCCCATTGAAAAAAGGCCCGTTGAACGGAAGGCGCCTCCGGTGGGATGATGTCCCCCACCCATCCGGCCCTTGAAAGGGAGGCGCCTCCATGCGGATTCTCGTCGCCAACCCCAATACCTCGGAGATCGTGACCGAAGTCATCATGCGCTCGGCCCGGCGCTGCGCGCAGCCCGGGACGGAGCTCATCCCCCTCACCTCGCCGGGCGGCACCCGCAACATCGACTGCGCCTACGGCGACTACATGAGCGCCCCCCACATGATCGAGGCGGTGCGGGAGCGGGTGGAGCGGGACGGGCCCGGCGCCGTGGTGCTCGCCGGCTTCGGCAACGTGGGGGTGTTCGCCCTCAAGGAGGTTTTGGACATCCCCGTCTGCTCCATCTCGGAGTCGAGCATGGCGATGGCCTGCCTCCTGGGCCACCGCTTCACCACCCTCACCATGCTCGAGCAGTTCATCCCCTACCAGCAGGACCTCGTGCGCCTCTACGGCTTCGAGGCCAAGTGCGCCTCGGTGCGGGCCATCAACATCAACGTGGAGGAGGCCGCCACCGACCGCGCGCGCACCCTGCGCGAGCTCACCGCCCAGGTCCAGAGGATCGTGGCCGAGGACCGGGCCGAGGTGGTCATCCTCGCCTGCGCGGGGCTCTGCGGCTACGACCGGGAGCTCAGCCGGGCCTCCGGCATCCCGGTCATCGACCCCGTCGTCGCGGCGGTCAAGATGGCCGAGTCCCTCGTCCAGATGGGGGTGAGCCACTCCAAGGCGCGCAAGTTCCACGCCCCGCCCCAGCCCCTCGATGCCTATCACGGCGAGCTCATGGGCCGGGCGGGGGCCTGAAGACAGCGCCTGCTTTCGCCGGGGCGTTCCGGGAGACGCTCCGGCTGATTCCCGAGGTGCTCATGCAGGCGGACCGGGTGATCAAGTGAGGGAAGATAAGGAGGGAAGAAATCCATGAGCAAGAAAATCGCTGTCTTTTTGATGGCGCTTGTAATCTTGGCTTCCGCCCATTCGTCCGTGGCGCAGCAGGCGGGGAAGATGCCGCGGATCGGTTTTCTGTGGGACAGTCCAGCCGTGTTTGCGGATGCCATCGAAGCCTTCCGCCAAGGGCTTCGCGACCTGGGCTACGTGGAGGG
>JBBTDR010000724.1:0-7940 GCA_038042665.1 Nitrospinota bacterium | reverse complement strand
ACGAAGGAGACCAGGGCGTAGTAGGAGGCGATGGCGAGGCGCCGCCGATCGTCGTCTGCGAAGAAGTCGTCGTAGGCGTAGGAGCCCCGCAGCGCCCGGATCCAGGGGTGGCGCCCGCCCTCCTCCATCCGGTGGCGCTTGGGCAGCGGCATCTCCTCCGGCTTGTACCTCGCGCAGAACTCGGGCGGGGCGATGAGGGGGAAGTGGGGGCAGACGAAGGAGACGTAGAGCATCCAGGGCCCGCCCGGCTTCTCCGCCGCCCGCTTCTCCAGCCACTCGCGGGCCAGGCGGGCGATGTCGCGGTCGTAGCGGTTATAGCTGGACTCCCCGGGCCCCACCTGCTCGGCGTACTTCTTGGCGGAGTGGCGGTAGGGGAGCTCGTCCCGGATGGAGCCCAGGAGGTCCCCCACCCCGTCCACCACGTGCATGGGCTGGAGCTGCTCGTCGAAGCCGGTCGGGTCGAGGGCGTTGCGGAAGTGGAGCTTCCCGACGGCGCAGACGCGCCGCCCCGCCCCCTGGAGGCGGTGGCCCCAGCCGGGGACGCGCCCGTCGTAGGGGTGGGCGTTGTCCCAGTTGCCGGTCTGGTGGACCCAGCGCCCGGTGGCGAAGCTCGCCCGGGAGGGGACGCAGATGGGGCAGTTGGTGTAGGCGTTCGGGAAGCGCGCGCCCGAGGCGGCGAGGGCGTCCAGGTTCGGGGTCCGGACGATGGGGTGGCCCGCGCAGCCCAGGGCCTTGGGGCTGTGCTCGTCCGTCATGATGAAGACGAGGTGGGTGGGCCGCACCATCCCGCTCCCGCCGGGCCGCCGCGCGCGGCTTAGTTCTTCGCCAGGATGAAGACGCTCGAGACCGCCCCCGGGCCCCCCAGGGTGTGGCCCAGCGCCCGCTTGGCCCCCTTCACCTGGTGCTTGCCCGAGCGGCCGAGGAGCTGGTTCGTGAGGTGGGCCACCACCCGGGCCCCGGTCGCCCCGATGGGGTGGCCGCAGCTCTTGAGCCCGCCCGAGGTGTTCACCGGCAGCTCCCCGCCCAGGCGGCTCGAGCCCCCCCTCACGAAGGCGGGGGCCTCGCCCCGGCCGCAGAAGCCCAGGTCCTCGTAGTTCAGGAGCTCGGTGATGGTGAAGCAGTCGTGGACCTCGGCCAGGTCGAGCTGCCCGCGCGGGTGGGTGATGCCCGCCTGCTCATAGGCCTGGCGGGCGGCCTCGCGGGTGGCCTCGAAGCCCAGGAAGTCGAAGCGCGGGTTGAAGGCGGTGGTGAGGTAGCCGTTCGCGCAGGAGAGGCCCATCCCCTCGATGAGGACGTGGTCCTTCTTTCCGAAGCGCTTCTCGGCCAGGTCCGCCCGGCAGAGCACGACGGCGGCCGCGCCGTCGGTGGTGGGGCAGCAGTCGAAGAGGCCCAGCGGCTCTGTCACCATCGGGGCCTTCAAGACCTGCTCCTTGGTGATCTCCTTGCGGAAGTGGGCCTTGGGGTTGAGGGAACCGTGGTAGTGGTTCTTCACCGCGACCTCGGCCAGGTCGTCCTTCGAGGCTCCGTACTCGTGGAAGTAGCGCGTGGCGAGCACGGCGAAGCTGCCGGGCGCGGTGCGGCCCTTGGCGTAGAGGGGGTGGAGCTTCTCCACGTGCTGGGCCACGAGGCTCCCGCGCGGGGGCACCTCGCGCATCTTCTCGGCCCCGACGGCGAGCACCACGTCGTAGAGCCCGGAGGCCACGGCCATGGCCCCCATCCGCACCGCCTCCATCCCCGTGGTGCAGTAGTTGGCCACCCGGGAGACAGGCTTGGGGTAGAGGTTCAGGGCCTCGGCCAGCGAGGGCCCGCCCGTGCCGTCGAAGCCCCAGCCCAGGGGGAGGTAGGTGCCCAGCCAGGCGGCCTCGATGTCGTCCCCGGTCACCCCGGCGTCCTGGTAGGCATCGAAGGCGGCCTCCACGACGAGATCGTTGTAGCTCTGCTCGAACAGCTCGCCGAATCTGGTGATCCCGGCGCCGATGATGGCCACCTTGCCCGAGATGTTCTTCGCCATGATGTTCCCCTTTGATGGGATCTCTGTAGGGGCGGTTCGCGAACCGCCCCTACGGATACATCGGGCCGCGCGCTACGCCGGGCGCAGCTTCCAGAAGTAATTGTAGTACCCATCCCCCCGGTGGAGAAGCCGGAAGGTGAGCTCGACCGCGGCCCCCACCTTCACGCCCGCCTTGTCGTAGTCGGTCATCTGGGCGTAGAAGCGGCCCCCGCCCTCGAGGTCCGCCGAGGCCATGGTGACGAAGCCCTCGGGGGAGGGGGGGAGGTAGTCGTGGGTGAAGGTGTAAACCTTGCCCCGCCGGGCGAGCTTTTTCTCCGCCCAGCGGTCCCTGGCCCCGCAGCCGTTGCACACCCGCTGGCGGGGGTACTGGATCTCTCCGCACTGCTGGCACCGGCCCGCCCTCAGGCGCATGTTGGCCCGGCTCTCCTTCCAGAGGATGCTCGGGGAGCTGAAGGGGCGGATTTCTTCTTCCGGCCCCATGCCCCGGAAGCGCAGCCACTTGCCGTAGGAGGAGAGGGGCCGCGCCCGCTCGAGCGACCAGGCCACCCCGCGGCTGGCCCGGAGCTGATGCACCTTGTCCGTCGCCCGCAGCAGGAGGGCGTCCCCGCCGCTCCCGTGGCCCGCGACGAGGATGTGCTCGCCCGGCTCGGCACCCTGGAGGGCCTCCACCAGGGCGAGGAGGGGAGAGGCCGCCCCCGCGTCCCCCAGCCGGGAGACCAGGGGCCGCTCGGGGTAGGCCCCCTGGGGGAAGCCCAGCTTCTGGCAGATGGCGGCGTGGGTGCGCCCCTCGGGGGCGTAGACGAGGACCCGGGCGATGTCCTCCCGGGTGGCCCCGGTCTTCTTGAGGAGGCCCTCCACCGTCGCCGCGGTCTGGCGGACGTAGCCGTAGTCCTGGATGAACTTAGCGTCCCCGGCGAGGACCTCGCCCTCGCCCGGGATGCGCCAGCGGTCGATGAACTCCTCGGTCCAGGAGTGGACGGCCTCGACCTCGGCGGCCACCTCATCTCCCTGGCCGATGACGACAGCGGCGGCGCCGTCGCAGAAGGCGAGCTCATCGGGGCCCCCGGGGCGCGCGGGGCGCATCTCCGAGGCCACCACCGCGGCCCGCTGGGCCGAGCCCGCCTTCACGGCGTCGAGGGCCGCGCGCAGGGCCGAGGTGCCCGCCCGGAGGGAGCCCGTCAGGTCGGCGGCGTAGAGGGTCTCGGGCAGGTCCGCGGCGGCGGCCAGGACGGCGGCGTTCGACTTCTCGGCGTAGGGGAAGCTCGTCGAGGCGAAGAAGAGGGCGTCGGCCCGGGCGCCCTCCCAGCCCGCCGCGTTGATCAGGGCCTCCACCCCGAGGGTGATGGCGTCCTCGTCGAAGGCCGCGATGGGGCGGGAGGCCTTGGCGTCCCCCGCACCCCAGACCGCGCGGACCGCCTCCCCGCCCAGCCGGTAGAAGGGCACATGGGCCCCCACGCTGATGATGCCCGCCATGATGTCTCCATTTTGAGATCGATAGGCCGACCCGGCCCATCTTTCCCTCCGTCACCCGGCAAGTCAAGGGCGGCAGGGGGGCCGGCGGTTTCGCGGGGAGAGACCGTGGCTACGCGAGGAGTTTGAAGAGGGATTGACCCACCAGGCCGGTCGCGATGCAGAGCAGGGCGGCGTTCACGATCTGGTTGAACGTCTCTTGGGGCAGCCGGTTCCGGATGGAGAGCCCGGCCCAATATCCCGCGAGCACCGGAACGACGGCGGCGGCCGTCTGGGCGAGGGCCGGAGGGGTGTAGGTGCCCGCCAGGGCGAAGGTGGAGATCTGGCTCACCGATCCGAGCGAGTTGAACAGGTTGAGGACGAAGATGAAGGTTTCCTTGGGGAACATCGAAAGGTAGGCGAGGTTGACGGGGCCGGGGAGGCTGGACACCCCCGTCAGAAGCCCCGCCAAAGCGCCCAGGCAGGCTCCGGCCCCGTGCCGCGCGGCGGGCCGCCGCAACTGCATCGGCCGGGCGAAGCGGCGCACCAGGAGGAAGACGTACACCACGAGGCCGATCAGGAGGCGGATCACGTCCGGGTCGCCCCGGTGCAGGAAGTACACCCCGATGGGGACAGCCGCCACCCCGCCCGCCAAGTAGGCCGTGACGTGGCGCAGGCTCCGCCACTGGTTCCATCCCCACCGCACGTCGGCGAGGTTGGTGAGGAGGATGGGGATGGACATCATCACCACCGCCTCCTGGGGGCCGAGGAAGAGAGAAAGAATGGGGACGGTCAGGATGGGCAGCGCGAACCCGGTCGCGCCCTTCACCAACCCGCCGGTGACGGTGATCGCCACGAACAGAGCCAAGACTGATCCGGTCAACGGAAAATCCTCCCCCAAGGTGGAATCGTGAAGCCTCTTCACCGGATGAAGCCCGAATAGTGCTTGAATTATAAGGCTTTTAACGGAAAATGTATATATTGTTTTTAATTCGATTCAGTTGTTATATAATCCTGACCATGCCAGCCGAAACCCTGGGTACAGATGTTAAGCGTCGAGCGCGAGGTGGGCACACGAGAGGAGCGCCCGAGGCAAGGTGGCTGCTCTTGATCCACCACATCCCCCCCAAGCCGGCCTATTTCCGCGTGCGTATTTGGCGCCGGCTCCAGGGCTTGGGGGCGGTGGCGATCAAGAACTCCGTCTACGCGCTCCCCCGCAGCGAGCAGACGCTGGAGGATTTCCAGTGGGTGGTGCGCGAAATCATCCAGGGCGGAGGGGAGGCCACCCTTTGCGAGGCCCATCTCGTGGAGGGTCTGACGGACGAGCAGTTGCAGGCGCTCTTTCAGGCGGCCCGCGACGCGGACTATGCGCGGCTCGCCCGGGAAGCTCGCGCCCTCCTGGCCTCCCTCCCGAGGGACACCGGGCGCGAGGATCAGCGGGCCGAAGCGGCCCTCCAGTGGCAGCGCCTGCGGAAGCGGTTCGCGGAAATGATCGCGGTGGATTACCTGGGGGCCTCCGGGCGCGAGGGGGCCGAGGGAGCGATCTCCGCGCTGGAGGATGCGCTCCAGGCGCCTTCCCGGGAGGCGGCGCCGGCGGGCGGCGCCTGGAGAGAGAGGCTGAGGCAGCTGGGCGAGCTCCGGGGCCGGACCTGGGTCACGCGCCAGGGCGTCTTCGTGGACCGGATCGCCTCCGCCTGGCTCATCCGGCGCTTCATCGACCCCGGGGCGCGCTTCCGCTTCGTGTCCCCCAAGATCTATCCGCCCGGGCCGGGCGAGATCCGCTTCGACATGTTCGAGGCCGAGTTCACCCACGAGGGGGACCTGTGCACCTTCGAGGTGCTGCTGGAGTGCTCGGGGCTGGACGACCCGGCGCTCCGCTCCATCGCGGCGCTCGTGCACGACATGGACATCAAGGACGGCAAATTCCAGCGCGAGGAGACCCCCGGCCTCTTGTGCCTGCTGGAGGGAATCGTGACGGCCCACAGGGGCGATCCGGCGCGCCTGGAGCGCGGGGGCGCCGTGTTCGACGACCTGTACGCGTATTTCCGGCGGAAGAGACCCGCGCGGGAATAGGACGGTGAATCCGGAGGAGAGGAGAGAGCCATGCTGAGCGGGATCGAGCAGATCAAGGGCAGCGCGGTGCGGACGGCGGCCGAGCTCTGCGCGGCGGCGGCGGTGACGGCCCCCAAGTCGGGTGGGCAGCTCTTCCTGCGGGGGAAGCCCCTCTTCATCGAGACCGTCATCGTGGACGACAAGCCCACCCTCAAGCGCCTGGCCGAGTGGATGCGCGCGAGGGGGCGGGAGCGGCGGCAGGAGATCTGGTTCCGGGACGCGGCGGCGGCGGAGCGGATGGACGCCGTGCTCTTCATCGGCCTGAAGGACTGGTACCCCCCGATCTACGACTGCGGCATGTGCGGCTACGCCACCTGCGCCGAGTTCATGGAGGCCACGAAGGAGCTGCGGGAGAAGAGCGCGGACTTCGAGTTCGCGGGCCCCCAGTGCAACCTGCGGAACGTGGACCTGGGGATCGCCGTGGGCTCGGCGGCCAAGGCGGCGAGCCTCTACAACGTGGACAGCCGCTGCCAGACGCGCATCGCCGTGGCCGCGCGGAAGCTCGGCGTCATCCAGGCCGAGGCGGCGGTGGCCCTCTCCCTGAGCGTCACCCACAAGAACGTGGGCTTCGACAACCGGATGCCCGCCGTGGACTTCGAGGCCGAGCCCGTCCGCTCCCTCCCAGGCACAGGCGCCCTTCCGGTCAAGACGCCCCAGGGCCGGTGGGCCCACAGGCCCCACCACGTCCCCGAGGAGTAGGCCATGCAGCCCTTCCTGGCGATCGTGATCGCGACGATGCTCTCCCGCCTGAGCTACCAGATGGCCCGGAGCCCGGTGCTGCCCCGCTTCGCCCAGGACCTGGGGGCGGCGCCCGAGCTGCTGGGCCTGATCGTCGCGGCCTCGACCATCACCGGGGTCTTCATCAAGCTCCCGGCGGGCGCCCTCTCGGACGTGCTGGGGAAGAAGCGCATGATGCTCATCGGCTGCCTCTTCTTCGCCGCTCCCCCCTTCCTCTACCCCTTCGTGACGGGGCCGTACTCCCTCCTCCTCCTGCGCTTCCTGCACGGCTTCGCCACCGCCATCTTCGCCCCCGTGGCCTCGGCCTACGTGGCCTCCCTCGCGAAGGAGGAGAGGGGGGCCAAGCTCGGCTGGTTCGCCTCGGCCACCGACATCGGGGCGACGGTGGGCCCCCTCGTGGGCGGGATGGTGCTCTTCGCCACGGCGGGCTCCTACACGGTGACCTACCTCCTGGTCGGTCTGCTGGGCATCTTGCCCCTGCTGATGGTGCTCCGCCTGCCGGAGGTCCGGGAAGAACCCGCCGGTGCGCGGGATGACCTCGCCTCCCGCTCCCGCCGCTTCTGGGAGGGGGTGGCCGAGGTGATCTCGAGCCCGCCCGTGATCATCGCCTCGGCGCTGGAGGCCATGATGTACGTGGGCTATGGCGCCTTTCTCGGTTTCCTCCCGATCTACGGGAAGGCGGGGGGGCTGAACGACGCCCAGATCGCCCTCGTGCTCGGCGCCCAGCTCGCCGCCGCGATGGCGGCCAAGCCGCTCACGGGCCGGCTCTCGGACCGGGTGGGGCGCAAGCCGGTCATCCTGGCGGGGCTCGTGGGGTGCGCCGTGGCGCTGCCCCTCTTGTTCCGGGCGGCGGGGTTCGGCCCCCTGCTGGGGCTCTCCCTCCTCCTGGGGCTGGGGGTGGCCGCCGTGACCCCTTGCACAACCGCCCTGGTGGCCGACCTCGTGAAGGCGGGCCGGATGGGATCGGCCATGGGGGTGTTCGGGACCATCTGGGACGTCGGGGAGTCGGCGGGGCCCATCCTGGCCGGCTTCCTGATCGCGCGGGCGGGGTACGGGCGGGCGTTCGACCTGATCGCCCTCCTCATGCTGGGGGCGGCGGTCGTCTTCGCCCTCGCCGTCGGGGACCCGGCGAAGGGGCGGGCGGAGACCGCGGCCTAAGCTGTGAAGTCTCGGCGCGTCGCGCACTGGGCGGATGCCCGGAGGAAAAAAGACACCCGCGCGGTCTGGGCTCCCCCTCCCGCCGCGCATATCTTGCTGTGGGCGGGCCTCCACCCCCCCTCGCCCCCCCTTGGTTAAGGGGGGGCGAGGGGGGGTCGGTCCTTTGGGGGGGGAGTGGCTCGGGCGTCCGCGGCGTGAACAACGCTCATGGAATCCACACCTAGCGCCGCCGGGGCCCCGACGGCGGTGGCCGGGTGAGGCCCCGGGGAGGGGAGCGATGCGGGACAGGGGGATTTTCTACTGCGCAAGCTTCCTCCGCAGCCTCGGCGTTGGGACGACCGGGGTTCTCCTCGGCATCTATCTGCTGAAGATGGGTTTCGGCGCGCCCCAGGTGGGCCTCGTCATCGCCGCCGGCCTGGCGGGGATCGCGGCGGGGACGCTCGCCGTCAGCCTCTTCGCCGACCGCTGGGGC
>JBBTDR010000723.1:0-1045 GCA_038042665.1 Nitrospinota bacterium | reverse complement strand
CCCGCCGCCCCACACCCCCCCCCCTCTCCCAGCGGGAGAGGGGGTCCACGCCCGGCGAAGCCCCGCCCGGAGACGATGCCCCCGCGAGCAGCCTGCCGAGGCCCTCCCGCTAGCCGCCCTCGAGGGGCCGGAGGAGGCGGTTGCTCAGCCCCCGGTCCGCCACCAGGGTCTGCCCCTGGAAGACCACCCCGGCCGGCCCGGCCAGGAACCAGACCACCTCGGCCACCTCCTCGGGCGAGACGAACAGCCGCTCGGGCAGCTTCTCCAGCCCGGGCTGGACCATCCGCAGGGTCTTGAAGGAGTCCGTCCTCACGAGCCCCGCGCACACCGCGCTGACGGCGATCCCCCTCTCCCCAAAACTCTCGGCCCAGTGCTTGACCGCCGCCTCCATCGCGGCCTTCATCGCCCCGAGGGGGTAGTCGGGGTTGAAGAAGCGGCTCCCCAGGCTCGAGAGGAAGACCACCGACCCACCCCGCCTCGAGAGGAGCGGCAGCGCCGCCTGCATGCAGAAGACGTTGCCCAGGAAATTCGTCTCGACGAGGAGCCTGAGGTCGCGCTCGAGGAGCTTCTCCCAGGGCTTGAAGGGCGCCCGCGCGGCGTTGAGCACCAGGATGTCCAGCCTCCCGAACCGCTCCTCCACCTGCTGGAGGAGGGAGAGGACGGATTCCTTCTGGGAGATGTCGGCGGCCACCGCCGCCGCCCGCACCCCCAGGGCCTCGGCCTCCCGGCACACCGCGGCCGCGAGCTCCGCCGAGCGGCCCTTGGCCTCCCGGTGGTTGACGGCCACGTCCGCCCCGGCCCGGGCCAAGCGGCGGACCACCGCGGCCCCGATCCCCCGCGAGCCCCCCGTGACGAGGGCCACCCTTCCGCGAAAGTGCTCTTCCGGCATCGTCTGGGAACCATCCGGGAAAAGGCCCTCGGGGGCATCCCGGGCCTTCAGGCGGAGAGGAAGACGCGCCCCCCGCCCCGGCGGGCCGCGGGCGCGCCCCGGGCGGGAAACCGGCCCCGTATATAGCCGATACCGGCCCACCCATCAAACCGGGCC
>JBBTDR010000722.1:0-10032 GCA_038042665.1 Nitrospinota bacterium | reverse complement strand
CCCAGCCCTCGATGCCATCCACCAGCCCCGCCGCCGCCGCCGCCTCCAGCAGCCGGCGTTCCCGCCCCGGGGTGTGCAGGAGAGAGCCTTCTCCCTTCACCATCGCCAGGCACCCGGCCAGGGCGGCGGCCCCCCAGTTGGACACATCGGCGATGATGGCCACCTCCGCCGCCGAGCGCGGCGCGGTCCCCGCGCCGCAGGGGCAGCGGCACTGCTTTCCAAAGGGGAGATTCTCCCGGATCACGCCGGCGAGCGCGCCCAGGCCCGCCTCGTTTCCCGCGTCACCGATGGCCACCGTGAGAATCCCCCGCGCGCGGGCTTCCTCGATCAGGAAGTCCACCTTCGCCATGGGCGCGGTGATATCCTCGCCGCGGAGGCTGTGGATCACCCCTTTCGCGTTCATCCCCCCCTTCTCGATCACGATGACGGCGGCCGGCCGGTACTCGTCCAGCAGCTCGGCCGCGCGGACCTTCGCCGCCTCAATTTCGGCGGGAAACCCGAGGACCCCGGCGACATGGACCGACCCCAACGACTTGATGCCCCGCAGCGCCGCCGGCCCCCCCAGGGCCCGGAGGCCGGCGGACTCCACCACGGCGCTCATCGCGGGCAGAAGAGGCTCCTCGAAAAACAGGAGCGGCACCGCGCGGAAGCCCTGATGCAAGACCCGGGCGATTACGGAAGCGCCGGGAGGACCATCCGTCTCGGCGATGCTTGGGTCCACCATGGGGCGGTTTGGCCAACCCGAGCACACCAGCGCCGCCCGGCCCGGCTCGCCGAACGCGTGAGCCAGCTTCTCCGCCGCCAAAAGGGTCGGCGAGCCCCCGTAAAGTTCATGGGCGGCCCGGTACAGAAGAGGGACGCGCCGCTTGTCGGGAAGGTCGGAGGTGATGAGGTGATCGATTCTTTCGGCGGTGCGCTTCAGGATTTCCCTCTCCATCGCCAAGACGGAAACCTCCCCCAAGGTGTTGAAGCCGCCGCAACCCGGCTTTCTTGCCCGCCGCAAGGGCTTATCATAGACTAACCCCGGTCCGCATCGAAACTTCCTCGAACGGTTCCCCCTGAGGCCGCCGTGAGCAGCGCAACGCTGGAGCTGGCCGAGCGGGTGGCTTCCCTCCGGCTGGAAAGCGTCCCGCCCCGAGTCCTCGGCCATGCGCGGCTATGCATTCTCGACGCTCTGGGGGCGGCCCTCCGGGGCAGCCGCGAACCGAGCGCGCGCCTGGTGCAGGCGCTGGCTGGGAAGGAAGGCGGGGCCCCGCTCGCGGCCGTCTGGGGGCTCCCCTTCAAGACCGGCAGCCTTCAAGCCGCCCTCCTCAACGGCGTCTCCGCGCACGCCCTCGACTTCGACGACACCCATCAGTCCGTTCCCGTGCATGCGACCGCAACCGTGCTGCCCGCGGCCTTCGCGGCGGCGGAGCTCACCGGGGGGACGCTGGGGGACTTGCTGGCCGGTTACACCGCGGGGGCGGAGACCGCCATCCGCGCGGGCCTGGCGCTCGGGCGCTCCCACGTCCGCCGGGGCTGGCACCCGACCGGGACCGTGGGAACGCTGGGCGCCGCGGCCGGCGCCGCGCGCGTCCTGGGCCTCGCGCCCGGCCGGATCGCCCAAGCGCTGGGGTTGGCCGCGACGCAAGCCGCGGGTTTCATGAAAGCGGTCACGGGCAACATGGCCAAGCCGCTGAACGCGGGGAAGGCGGCCATGAACGGGCTCTTGGCCGCTCTCCTCGCCCGGGACGGGTTCACCGGCCCGGCCGACATCGCCGCGATCGATTCCGACTTCGCCACGGCGTTCAGCGAGGGTTTCGAGCCCGCCCGCCTCGCCTTCGGCGGGGACCACGGCTGGGAGATCCCCAACACCGCCATCAAGCTCTTCGCGTGCTGTTCCCTCGCGCAGGCGGCGCTCGAGGGAGGGCAAGCCATCCGGCGGGAGCATCGCCTTGAGGATCGCCTCATCGCGGAAGTCGAGGTGGGGGCGAACCCCCGGCAGATGCAGATCGCGGGCATCCCCCGCCCTTGCAGCGGCGCCGAGGGGAAATTCAGCCTCGCGTACTGCGCCGTTCTGGGGCTGCGCGGCGCGGCGGGAGGGCCCGGCGATTTCGAGGACGAATCCCTGCGATCGCCGGCCGTCGCCGCCCTCATGGAGAGGGTGAGCGTCAGCGCCGATCCGGCCCTGTCGGAGGTGTCCGCCCGCCTCCGGGTGAGGACGCTGGAAGGCCGGACGCTGGAGAAATTCGTCGCCATCGCGCGCGGGAACCCGGGCAACCCGGCGTCGCCCGGCGAGGTGAAAGGCAAATTCCTCTCTTTGGCGGAGCCCGTCCTGGGCGGAGGGGCGGAGCAGCTCCTTCCGCTGGTCCTGGAGGGCGCCTCCGTGCGGTTGCACGTGAAGGAACTGGCGGATAGGCTCGCGGGGCCCGCCTTGCAGGAATGAACGCCGGTTCACCCCGCCGTGTACGCGCCATCCCCCTTACGGAAGACAAAGTAGAACCTATCCCCAAAACCTATCTTGCTCCCTCATTGAGGGCGGATATGGCGTCATTTTCGGGCACAAAGCGGGTTTGGGGATGAGCTGTAGAGTGTTCAACGTTTTCACGTTCAGCCGGTCTTCCCCACCAGCTTCTCCCATTTGTCCGCGGCCTTGAGGCCGTGGCCCGTGACGGGGACGACGACCGTTGCGCGGGCGTCGAGCCGATTCTCCCTGACCAGAGTTTCGAGCCCGGCGAAGGGCACGGCGCTCGTCGGCTCCATCAGGATGCCCTGGCGGGCGAGGGCCCGGAGAACGGGCGGCAGCGCTTCATCCTCCACCGCCAGGATCTCTCCGCCCGTCTCCCGGACCGCGGCCACCATTTGCTTCCAGCGGATGGGCCTCGTGATGCTGATCCCCTCCGCGAGGGTGGGCTGGGCCTCGATCTCCGGAATGGCGTCCAGGCTTTCCCGCCATATCTTGCACAGCGGGGCGCAGCGGGCCGCCTGAACGGCGAAGATCCTGGGCATGCGATCGATGTAGCCCGCGGCGCGCAGCTCGCCGAAGCCCTTGTGCGCGCCGATCAGCATGGAGCCGTGCCCCGCCGGGACGACCACGGCGCCGGGCGCCTCCTGCCCGAGCTGCTCCCACACCTCGAACGCCCACGTCTTCGTCCCGTGGTTGAACCAGCAATTCCAAAAATGGCTGGCATAGAAACGGGCGGCGGCGGCCTCCATCGCCGCGTCGGTGGTCGCCTGGCGGGGGCCGGGGATCTTCACCAGGCGGGCCCCGTACGCCGAAATCTGCGCGCACTTCGCGGGGGAGGTGTCCGCGGGGACGTACATGTCGCAGCCGATGCCCGCGCGCCCCGTGTAGGCGGCGATGGCGGCGGCGGCGTTGCCCGATGAATCCCCCAGGACCTCCCGGATCCCCCATTCGCGCACCTTGCTGATCAGCACCGTCGCCCCCCGGTCCTTGAACGAGCCCGTGGGGAACAGGAAATCCAGCTTGCAATGCACCTCCCTGCCGGCGTAGTGGACGGGCACCAAGGGCGTCATGCCTTCATCCAGGCTGACGATGCTCCCGTCGTCCTGGATGGGAAGCGATTCACGGTACCGCCAGAGGCTGGTCCTCCTCCGGGCGAGTTCTTCCCGGGGGAATATCCGCTTCACATCCACGTCGAGAGGCGCTCCGCAGTCGCACCGCCAGCGGGGGACCTCCGCGGGAAACTCGCTCCCGCAATCGATGCAATGAAAAACGAGCTTGGCCATCACGGACTCCCGGCGAGGTCTGGCGCGCGGCCTTCGGCGGGACGAGGGTCAGGGGCGCGGCGGCCGCCGCGGGCTTTTTCCGCCGAAGCGGAGGGAAGCTTTGTCCTCCAAGACATCCACATGGCGGGCCTGGGAGTGAAACCAAGATGACGGGAGAAATGCCGGCCGCCCATCCGCGCCCATCCCCGGGAATGGGCGCGGGAGAGGCACCTGCCGGAGCGGAGAATGAGAGCCCCCAGGGGGCCGCCTAGCCGGCTGCGCCCGCGGAGGCTCTCGCGTTTTTCCGCCACTGCGCCGCCGAGGCGCCGGGCAATTCTTCGATGTCGAACAATCGCCCGAAGCCCTTGACGCGGTCCCGCAGGCCAAGCCGCCGCAGGGCGGCCCAAAAGGACGCCTGATTCGCGGTCACGACCGGGATCCCGAGATCGCGCTCCAGCTGATCCGCCACGTCGATGGCGCGCATTTGCGTGCAGGAGATGAACAAGCCATCCGCCTTGTCCGTGTAGGCTTTACGGGCCATCTGGTAGATGGACTCGGGGGAGTTGTCCGCGTGGGCCCACACGCTTGGCTGGTCGAAGGTCTCGAGGGAAACGACCTCGATCCCGTTTCCTTCGAAGAAAGCGCGCAGCCGCTCGTTGACCACATCGGGGTAGGGAGTGACGGCCGCCATCCGCCGGAAGCCCAGCACCTGCATGGCCTCCAGGCACGCCGTCGTGGTGGTCAGCGCGGGGACCCCGGCCAGTTTCTCTATCCGGCGGATGATCCCCGCGTCGTGCCCCACGCCCTCGACGAAGCTCCCGCTGGTGCAGCCGTACACCATGACGCCCACCCGGGCGTGCGCCAGGGGGATGACGGCCGCCTCCAGGTGCTTCAGCGCCTCGTGCAGGACCTCCACCGACGACTCGAGCTTCTCTCCCCAATAGACGCGGCTCGCGTGAACCGCGACGCCGTTGGGAGCCATCCGGAAGAAATCGGGTTCATTGGTGTTGTTCCCCGATGGGACCAGCAGGCCGATTCTGCCTCGCCATCCGTACATGATTTCCCCTCCCCCTCGCCCGCACCACGTTCACCGTGATTCTATCCTCAAAGCGCGGCAAGCGGCAAGATTTCGCCTCCGCATGGCCGGGATCCGCCCTGGCGTCCAAGCTTCATCCCATCGGCGGAGGAGCGAAGCCGTAGTGCGGCATGAGGCGCCCGGCCTCTTCCCGGGTCCGGGTCCGGGCGAGCGGCTCCCCGCTCTCCAGGGCCTTGCATAGCACCCGCGCCGCGGCGCCCGCCGCCGACGTCAGGTCCGCCCGGCGGACCTTGTCGGACGTATCCGCGGGGGAGAGGTGGAAGCCGCAGTCCGAGTCCTCCTCGTCCAGCCCCGCCAGGATGCGCACGGCCGGAACGCCCCGGGCGACATAGTTCGCGTGGTCGGAGTTGTTGGCCACCCACTCGCTCACCTCGCAGTGGGCCGGCTCGTCCTTCAGCGCTCCGCGCACCCAGCCGGCCAGATCGGCGAAGCCGTTGCACAGGAAGGTGAACTTGGGGCTCCCGGCCACCACGTCGAGATTGAGGTTGAGCGCGATCCGCGCGACTTCTTCTTCCGAAAGCGCGTCCACGTAGGCCCGGGAGCCCTGGAGCCCCCACTCCTCCGCCGTGTAGAAGTGCACCTCCAAATCATTGGTGAAACGGCCGCGGTGAACCGAGAGAAGCCGCGCGAGCTCCAGCGCAACGGCGCAGCCCGTCGCGTTGTCCAGGGCGGACTCGCCGCAGTCGTGGCCGTCGTAGTGGGCGCTGAGGATGATTTTCCGCCCTCCGCCGCGGCCCGGCAGAGAAGCGATCAGATTGGCCGCGCGCGCGGGGGCGGCCTCCACCTGGACATCGAGGCGGACCCTGCCGCCGAGGCGGCGCAGGAGCATGCCGTCCTCGCGCGAGAGGCCGACCGCCGGGATGGGCGACCCCCCGGCCGTGGTGGAACCCGTCACCGGGAAGCGGCCGGGGCGCGCGTTCACCAAGAGGAAGGCCGCCGCGCCGTGCTCCACGGCGGGCAGGAATTTGCGCCGCCGGTGGAGGGAGTTCACCGAGAAGGAGTATTCCGCGTCCACGATCACCGCCCGCCCGCGCACGGAATCGCCGGCCCGGCGGTAGTCTTCCGCGGCCCCCCGGCCGAGGTCGGCGGTTTCCAATTCCATCCCGCCGGCCGGGGTGGCCGCGCTGTAGACCAGCGGCATGGGCCGCAACCCCCAGCCCGGCGGCGCGCCCGGATGCGAAAGCTCGCACCGGAGGCACCGCCAGCCGGCGTAGCCGAACTCCCAGCGCCGGGCGCCCGGGAGGCCCGCCTCCCGCAGGCGCCGCTCCAGGTAGTCCGCCATGGCGGCTTCCGAAGGCGTGCCGCTGAAGCGCGGCCCGAGATCGCAGATGTCATGGAAGGTGCGCCACAGGCCGGGGCCGGCGTGGAGTTGGCCGGCGATATCGCGCAGGACTGAATCCGCCGGGGTGCTCAAGAGGGACCTCTCAATCGGCCTGCCGGGGGGTCGGAATGCCTCTCCCGCGCTCCCGCGGGCGCGGGTTCAACGCCTGGCTGATTCCATCGCCCATCGGGCCGGGGGCGAACACCGCCGGGAAAACGGCTGCGCCCGGGAAGATCGGGAACCACCATCCTGGGTGAGGATGCCCTTGCGCGTCGTCGGGTATGGCGCCCCGGCGGAGGAGGCGCGAATTCTCCAGCCAGAAGACCGGCATCGAAGAGCCGGCCCAAGAGAAAACGCTCGTGAAGTCACCGGGCGGGAGCGTGGCCGCCGAGAGGAGGGGACACCCGGGGGCCGGCCCCGGGCATGGGGGGAACGGCCTGGAGTGCCCGCGGAGAACGCGCTGCGCCAGCGTGGTTGACACTCCCGCCCATGCGCGGGCGCGGCTCCGCACGGTGGAAGGATAGGCCCTAGGGTTTCTCCCGCCCGCCCGCCATCCAGACCTCGTCCCATCTTTCGTAGGGCGTCTTGGCCTGCCAAAGGCCCCTGAACTTGGCGCGGGCGACGTCCACCTCGCTTCGCTCGAGGAGAATCGCGGAGGGGATGTCGGCCACGAGAATCTTGGACGCCTCCTGATAGCGCTCGCCGCGCTTTTTTAGATCGGTGGCGGTCGCTCCCTGGTGGAAGAGCTCATCCACCTTGGGGTTGCTGTACCATGTCGGGTTCACGAAAACCGACCGGCTCTCGTTCGCGGCGTAGATGCGGACGAGGCCGACGGGGTCTCCCGCCGAGGTATACGTCTGGAGCGTCACGTCGTAGTCGCGCTTGCCGAAAACGCGTTCCTGCATGACGCCCCGCTCGACCCCGACCAAGCTCACCTTCACGCCGACATCGGCCCAATTGCTCCGCAGGATCTCCGACGTGGGAGGGAGCAGGGGATGGCTCGACATATAGACGACCGAGACAGTGAAGCGCGCGCCATCGGCCTTCTTGGGGTGGCCCGCCTCGTCGAGCAGCCGGTTCGCCCGGGCGGGATCGTAGGGATAGGCCTTGCGGTAATCCGCCTCGGGCGTGACAAGCCACGGAAAGCGCGAATCGAGGGGGGTGCTCGCCTCGTTGCCGAGGCCGAAGTCGGCGCGCTCGACGATGAGCTTGCGGTTCAGGGCCGTGTACAGCGCCCGGCGCACGCGCGCGTCGTCCAGGGGCTTGCGCTGGAGATTGAAATGGATGACGGCGTTGCCTGGGGTGTCGGTGTCCTTTTGGAATTGAAACTCCTTCATTTTCGAGAGGCGCGTGAACTGTTGCTTGGGAAAGAAGTAGCTCGCGATGAAATCCGCCTCCCCCGCTTCCAGGGCCAGCACGCGGGCCGGGGTGTCGGGGATGACCTTGAGGAAGATGCGGTCGAGGTAGGGGAGGCCCTTCTTGAAGTAGTTCGGGTTGCGCGCCAGGGCGACGTGGCTGCCCGCGACGGCCTCGCGGAACATGAAGGGCCCGGTGCCCACCGGCTTGAGCCCCTGGGGGTTCTTCAGGATGTCGGTCCCCTCCCACAGGTGCTTGGGGAGGATGCCGGATTCCGGGCACGTCATCGACAGCAGAAAGGGGCCAAAGGAACGCTTGAGCTTGATCACGACCGTATGGGGGCCGGGCGTCTCCACGGACTGCACGTCCGCCATGACGAGCCGGGCGCGGGGATGGAATTTCGCCACCACCTGCTCGAAGGTGAATTTGACGTCGGCGGAGGTGAGGGGCTTGCCGTCATGAAAGCGCACGTCCCGCTCGAGGTGGAAGGTATACGTCAGCCCGTCGGGGCTGACCTCCCAGGACTTGGCGAGGTCGGGGCCGAGGGTGCCGTCCCGCCGGGAAGCCAGGAGCCCGCTGTATATCTTGCAGCCCACGCTGTGGATGTGGACGCCGGTGGTCAGGATGGGAATGAAGTGGTCCGGGTTGGGGGCGATGGCTTGGATGAGGGTGCCGCCGTAGCGGGGCTTCTCCTGGGCCGCGGAGGGCCCCGCCGGCGCGAGGGAAAGTGTTCCGCCGAGGAAAACATAAAGAGAGAGCGGCAGCAATTGCCTTAGGATGGCCATGTGTATCTCCCCCGCCGAGAAGATGCCGCGCTGGATGGCTTGTCGTGGAATCCGGCGCCTAATCTAGCATCCTCCCCATGGGGGGGCAATATGCGGCCAGCCTCCTTGTACGCGGGAATCCGAACCGATATCGTGGGCTGGGCCGACGCGATGGCTTGCCCGCGCGCGTTTCGCTGAAGGGGCTCCGGCAATGGTCCAGGGGAAGCGGCCGATTCTCGCCAACATCGAGCGCCTGCGCCAGATCATGGACCGCGACGGGTATGCCGCTCTCGTCCTCCGCTCCGGCAAGAACTTCACCTATCTCGCCGGGTTCGCCTACCCGGGCACCCTCGGCAGGCACCTGGACTTTCCGGACTCCCCCCGGGGGGTGCTTGTCGTCTGGCCGCGCAGGGGGGAGCCCGTCATGGTGCTCAACCCCACCGCCGCCCCTCTCGCCGAGCGCGACTCCTGGCTCTCCCGCATCGAGCTGTACGGCTCCTATGCGGAGTCCCCCTTCGCCAAGGCGGCGGAGGTCCTCAAGGAGATGGGAATCGCCGGAGAAAAGATCGGTTTCGAGAAGACCTACATCGGCGCGGCGGACTGGGAGGAGCTCCCCAAGCTCCTGCCCCGCGCGGAGCTGGCCGACTGCACGGCGATGATGGACGAGGTGCGGTGGATCAAGACGCCCGGGGAGGTGGCCCTCATCCGCGAGGCGGCGGACATCCTGGACGAGGCCTACATCGAGGCGTTCTCCTCCCTCCGGCCGGGGGAAACCGAGCGCGAGGTCCACAGCCGGATCGTGGCGGGCTGCATCCGGCGCGGGGCCCAGTGGGCCCACGGGATGCTGAACCCGCTCAGGAATACCGTCCTCTACGGGGGAGAGGGCGGCTTCGTCTTCGAGGAGGGGGACGTCATCCGCAACGATTATGTCTCCTACTACCTCGGCTACCCCGGCCACCAGTCGCGCGTCGTCGTCCTCGGCGAGCCCACCGGCGAGCAGAAGCGCATCTACCGCGTCGTCCTGGACATCTACCGCGCCGTGCTCGACCGGTGCCGGCCGGGGGCGAGATCGAGCGACCTCTACGCCTTCGCCTCCGAAGCCTTCCGGAACCGGGGCTACCGGGCGCGCCTCAACATCGTGGGCCACAGTGTGGGCGCCTGGTGGCATCAGCAAGAGCCTCACATGGTGCCGGGCTGCGACATCCCCCTGGAGACGGGGATGGTGATCGCGCTCGAACCCCACGCCGATTTCTGGCACATCCAGGACATGGTCCTTATCACCGAGCGGGAACCGGAGCTCCTCACCCCCCGCATCCCGACGGATGAGATGTTCGTCGCGGGCTAGGGGCGGTGGAAGCCAGGGGGCGGCCTGGCCTAAAACCCGGCCCGCCTGGCCCCATCGAATCTTTGGCGTCCGGTCAAAATCCCCATACGGCTCCGCCAGCCTGTCTTCCGCGACGATACGCGGGGCCCTCACGCCGTGCGCCGCACCCTGGGCATCCCGAATCCTCCCTTTCGCCGGTCACTCCAAGCCGAAAGAGCGTCGAAAATTCTCTCCTCCGGCTGAACGTGTTTCCTGGGGCGAGCGAGCGTCCAGTAAAACCCTGGGCAGCGGAATCGAACCAAACCGGCCTCACGATTGTTTGCTGGAAATCAGGCGTTTGTGACTTAGGTGGCCCGCGGAAGGTGTGGTTCACTTCTAAACCAGCGGGGCACAGCCGAGCAGTGGATTTAACAGGCTGTTGAAAAAGTCTCCGGCCCTGCTCCCAGGTCCGTAAATTTAGCAC
>JBBTDR010000721.1:0-2789 GCA_038042665.1 Nitrospinota bacterium | reverse complement strand
CCGCGCACGTGCGCTTGTTCGCCACCGAGGACCCCAAGAAAGTCGACGCGCTCTACCAGCAGAGCGAATGGAACAAGATCATTCAGCTCCTGGGCAAGAAGCCCCCCCAGGAATACGACGACATCCGCCTCCTGAACGACCTGGCGGTCGCCTACCACCAGAGCGAGAAATTCGACCAGGCCCTCGCCGTCTGCGAGCAGATCAGCAAACTCGAGCCCAACCCCGACCTGGGCCGCCAACAGACCGAGCTCACCCCCCGCTACATGCGCTACCACGCCATCATGGGCGAGGTTCTCTACCGCAAGGGGGAGATGGACAAGGCCCTCGACATCTTCAACCGCCTCAAAGTGGTCGGCACCCGCTTCTCCGACAAGTACTACTACGCGGGCCGCATCCACACGAAGAAGGGCAACTACCGGATGGCCCTCTTCGAGTTCAAGGGCATGGTGGACAACGTCCCGAACCGCATCCGGGACGCCATCCGGGGGATGAACGAGCTCATCGCCGCCTCGCCGGCCCAGGCCGACGTTTACCCCCAGCTCTTCCGGGCCTGCCAGCAAAGCGGCAAGCTCGACGAGTACCTCGCCCGCTACAAAAAAGAGATGGGCGAAGCCCCCGGGAGTCTCCCGGCCTCCCTCAAACTGGCGGGCCTTCTGTTCTACAAGGGCGACCCTGCCGGGGCCGAGAAGCTCCTCTCCGCCCTCAAGCCCAAGGACAACAAGGAGAAGGGCTGGGTCGAGCTCATCCGGGGCGACTGGGCCCTGGCGGGGAAGGGCACCCCCGGCGCCATGGCCCATTTCCAGGCCGCCGAGGGCCTGCTGGCCCCGGGGGACCTCACCCTCATCGAGCGCCTGGAGGACCTCCTCCGCCGCCCCGACGCGGGCCCCGACATCCGGCGCAAGCTGGCCAAGCTCAGCGAGGCCGGCGGCGACATCGACCGGGCCTGCCGCCACCTGGAAGCCCTGGTCGCCGCCCAGCCGGCCGACGCCGAGGCGAAGAAGGCGCTGGGCGGCGTCCTCCGCAAGCTCATGGCCGAGGGCTTCGCCGCCAACGACATGGAGAAGGCCGCCGGCGCGGCCGACCGCCTCACCCAGTACTTCCCCCAGGACGCCGAAGCGGCGGCCCAGGCCCAGCAGATCCGGCAGGTGCTCCAGTCCCGCCGGAAGGAGGAGCTGGAGCGCATCCTCGCCACGGGCAAGGTCCTCCCCAGCCGGGCCGCCCAGGCCCACTTCGAGATGGCCGCCCTGGAGCGGGCCGCCGGGGGAGGCGAGGACGTGATCCTCTCCCACCTCCAGAAGGCCGCCGTCGAGCGCTCCCCCGTCCGGGCGGAGGCCCTCGGCCAGATGAGCCGCATCCATCTGGAGAAGGGGGCCTTCGACGTCGCCGAAGGGGTGCTGGATATCCTCTTCTCCCTGAAGCTGGCCGAGGAGAACCGGCTCGAGTGGGGCTACGACGCCGCGGAGCTCTTCGAGGCCAAGGGCCAGCGCAAGCAGGCCCAGAAGTACTACGCCATGGTGGCCTCGGCCGACCCCGGCTTCCGCGGCGCGGCGGCCAAGGTCCAGGCGCTCTCCCAGGCCCTCCAGGCGGCTCCCCAGGCCGCCGCTCCCGCGGCCCCGGCCGGGCCCGTGGACCCCATGCAGTTCCTCTCCCGGCGCTACGACAACATCGTCGAGCTGGGCCGGGGGGCCATGGGCGTGGTCTACAAGGCGCGGGACAAGATTCTCGACCGGCAGGTGGCTATCAAGATGATCCTGGGGGACCTGGGGAAGGACCCCGAGGCCCTGGGCCGCTTCATCACCGAGGCCCAGAGCGCGGCCGCCCTGGAGCACCCCGGCATCATCACCATCTACGACATCCGGACCGAGGACCCCATCTACATCGTCATGGAGTTCGTGGACGGGAAGAGCCTGGGGGACCTCGTGGGGGGGCGCAAGTTGCCCGTGGCCCAGTTCGTCAAGCTGGCCATCCGGGTCTGCGAGCCCATGGCCTTCGCCCACCAGGCCCAGGTCGTCCACCGCGACATCAAGCCGGACAACATCATGGTGACCAAGAACGGCGGGGTGAAGGTGGCCGACTTCGGCCTGGCCCGCAAGGGGGGAGGGAGCGGCATGACCCAGGTGGGCCAGGTCATGGGGACCCCCTTCTACATGGCGCCCGAGCAGATCCGGGGCGGGGCCGTGGACGGCCGGAGCGACATCTACGCCCTGGGGATCATGTTTTACGAGCTCCTGACGGGAAGCGTACCCTTCAAGGAGGGCGACATCGCCTATCTCCACATGCACGAGGAGCCGCCCAAGCTCTCTCTCCGCAACCCCGAGATTTCCAAGGTACTTGAGGATGTCATTTTGAAGTGTTTGAAAAAGCAGCCCGAAGAGCGCTTCCAAAAAGTCGAGGAAATACTTGAGGCCCTCAATGCCCTGGCCTGAGTCCCGCCCTTCGCAGCCGAGGAGATAGAAAATGGCGGAGCAGGCCGCTGAGCCCACCCGGATCGCCTGTCCCGAGTGCGGGACGGTCTACCGCGTGAACCGCCCCGCGGCCGAACTCGCCCGCGCCCGGGTGAAGTGCAAGAAGTGCGACGCCACCTTCACCCCCGTGATCGCCGGGCCGCCGGTTCCCGCCGCCCCCCCCGCGCCGGCCCCTGCTCCTCCCCGGCCCGCCGCCCAGGCGCCTGCCCCCAGCGCGCCGCCGGCCCCCGCTCCCGCTCCGCCCGCCGCGGGCAGCGGCGGAGACCCCCTCCAGCGCCTGGAGGATCACGTCGGCGAGCTGAACCGAGCCCTCTACGCCGTCCG
>JBBTDR010000720.1:0-6081 GCA_038042665.1 Nitrospinota bacterium | reverse complement strand
ATTCCCCTTCAACTCCCCGGCAAGCGCCGCTCCCCCCCTGCCCCCCTCACGCCCTCCGCCGCGGGGGCCGCGTCTCCGCCTCCCTCCTCCCGCCGTCGCCCGCCGGGCCGGGCAGGCCGGGGCCCCTCTCGGGCTCGCCGGGCCTGGGGAGGGCGGGGCCTTCCTCCTCCTCGAACATCTCCTGGAGGCGCTTGACGCGCCCTTCGAGGCGGCCGAGGGCGTCCTCCATCGCGCGCAGGCCGAAGTACCAGCGGAAGAAGGGCCGCAGGAGAAGAAGGGCGGCGGCCCCGGCGAGGAAGGCGGACAGAATCACCGCCGGGGAGAGAATCGGAAACGCGGCAAGGTCCATCCGGGCATCCTTCCAGGAGGCCCGGAGGAGACGGCGGCATGGCGGAGCCCGCCCGGGGCCGGGCCGCCCCGGGGCGAGGGGGCATTCTACCCCCGGCGCGGGAGTAGGGGCGAGGCACACCTCGCCCCTACGGAACCTTCCCGCTGCTTGCCCACCTGTAGGGGCGTTCAATTGAACGCCCCTACCTCCTCTCCCTTCTATCTACGAGGGAGAAGCGGTCACCCCCCCGCGGGGGGGGCGAAGCGGCGCAGCGCCGCCTCGTCCCACTCGATCCCGAGGCCGGGCTTGTCGGAGAGGACGAGGAAGCCCTCCTTGACCGGGAGGGGCTCCTTGAGGATGGGCTCCCACCAGGGCATGTGCTCGCACCAGACGGCGCCCGGGCAGGCGCTCATGAGGTGGGCCGAGACCTCGTGGAAGAGGTGGGGGGTGATGGGCTTGCCGAACGCCTCGGCGAGCCGCGCCGCCCGGAGCCAGCCCGTCACCCCGGCGCAGCGCTCGAGGTCGGCCATGAGGACGTCCGCCGCCCCGGCCTCCAGGATGCGGCGCAGCCCCGGGGGCCCGTAGTTCGTCTCCCCGGTGCAGATGTCGGCGGCGCTCTCCTTCACGAGGGCGGCCATGCCGGGGATGTCCTCGTGATCGACCGGCTCCTCGATCCAGACGAGGCGGTGGGGCTCCAGCTCCAGGCAGGCGCGGCGGGCGGCCTCGAGGCTCCAGCCCTGGTTGGCGTCCGCCATGAGGGGGAACTCCCCGCCGACCGCCTCGCGCACCGCCCGCACCCGCTCCAGGTCCTCCTCCAGGGAGGGCTTGCCGACGCGCAGCTTCATCGCCCGGAAGCCGCGCGCCTTGAGGGAGGCGGCCTCCCACTGGAGCTCGTCCCGGGTGGCGTTCAGCCAGAGGCCCTCGCTCGCGTAGCAGGGGATCTCCCGCCGCTCCCCCCCGAGGAGCTTCCACAGCGGCTGGCCCGCCGCCTGGGCCGCGATGTCCCAGCAGGCGGTGTCGAGGGCCCCGATGGCCATGGCGCTCAGGCCCTCGCGCCCGACGAAGCTCGCCGAGCGGCGCATGGCCTCCCAGGTGGCCTCGGCGTCGCGCGGATCCTTGCCCGCGATGACCCCGAAGAGGTCCCGCACCATGGCCATGAGGGCCCGGGCGCGCTCGGGGCCGAAGGCGAAGCACCAGCCGATGCCCTTGAGGCCCTCCCGGGTGCGGAGGGTGACAGCGCAGGTGTCTACCGCGGGGAGCCGGAAGGTCGAGACCGCGAGCGGCCGGGGGAGCGGCACGCGCACGTGGACGGGGGTGGCCATCAGGAGGGTCAAGGGGGAAGGAGCCACGTTCATCCTCTTTATGAACCCATGAATCCGCTCGAAAGGGGCGCCCGGCTGGGATGAATGTCCAGCCAGATTACCCTCTCCCGGCCCGAATGGCTATAATCCGCCATGCGGCGGAAAGCCCCCGCCTTCCCCCATCCCGGCCGGTGAGCCCCATGACCGAGATCCGCCTCCAGAAGATCATCGCCCAGGCGGGGATCGCCTCCCGGCGGGAGGCCGAGCGCCTCATCGCCGGGGGCCGGGTGACGGTGAACGGCCGGGCGGTCACCGAGCTGGGGGCGAAGGCGGACCCGGCCTCCGACGCCGTGAAGGTGGACGGGAAGCTCATCACCCGCCGCGACCCGCCGGCCTACTTCGTCATGCACAAGCCGCGCAACGTCCTCACCACCATGCGGGACGAGGAGGAGAAGGGCCGCCCCACGGTGGCCGCTTTCCTCCCGCCGGGGAGCCGCCGGGTGTTCCCGGTCGGGCGGCTCGACTTCGACGCCGAGGGAGTGCTCCTCTTCACGAACGATGGGGAGCTGGCCCACCGCCTCACCCACCCGAGCTTCCAGATGCCCCGCGTCTACGTGGTGAAGGTGAAGGGCACCCCGGACGAGAAGGCCCTCGCGCGGATGGGCCGGCGCGGCGCCCACCGCCCGCCCGGGGGCTCCGGCCCCTCTCTCGGGCCCGCCTCGGTGCGCCTCCTCCCCAGCAAGACCGAGAGCAACGCCTGGGTGCGCATCGAGCTGCGCGAGGGCCGGCACCACCACATCAAGAAGATGTGCGAGGAGGCGGGCCACCCCGTCCTCCGGCTCACGCGGCGCTCCTTCGCCGGGGTGACGGCGCGGGGGCTCGCCCCGGGCGAGGTGCGCCCCCTGACCGGCGAGGAGCTCGCCCGGCTGAAGGGCCTCTCCCGCCCGGGCGGGGCCGCCCCCCCCGCCCCGCGCTCCCGCGTGGGCTGGGCCCTGCCCAAGGCGCGCCGGAGGGGCCGCCCCAAAGCCTCCAAGCCCAAAAGCCGGGCGCGATGACCCGGCCGGCCCTCTGTCTCGCTCTCATCCTGGCCCTTCCGGGCGCGGCCGCGGCGGCCCCCGCCCCGGGGCCCGAGGGCCTCGCCCGCTTCGAGGTGGAGGGAGAGGCGGTCATCCTGCGCGGGGACCAGGCCGCCGCCCAGGCGCGCGCCGTCGAGGACGCCCTGCGCGGGGCGGTATGGCGGGCGGTGCGCCAGGCGATCGGGGAGGAGGGCCTCGCCCGCTACCGCCGCCAGGTGGAGGCCTCCGTCCTCGGCGCCAGCCGGGACTACATCCGCAGCTACCGCGTCCTCCGGATGGAGGCGGACCCCGCCGGGCGCGTCATGCGCGCGCGCCTGGAGGTCACGGTGGACTGGCCGGGGCTGGACGAGGCCCTGCGCACCCTGCGCCTCGCCCGGGCCGAGAGCGGGGAGCTGCGGGTGCTCTTCCTGGTGGAGGAGCGCGTGCTGGATGAGCGGATCGCCGGCCGGGAGGAGTCCGCCCCGGGCGCGCCGGGGATCTCCGAGGAGCGGATGAGCCTCCCCTTCCGGGAAGCCGGCTACGTCATCGTGCGCCCCGCCAGCCAGCGCGAGGCCTTCCCCCCGGCCCAGGTGGCCTCCGCCCTCAAGGGAGAGACGGGGGCGGCGCGCCTGCTCGGCGGGCTGTGCGGCTGCCGGCTGGTGCTGACGGCGCGGGCGGTGTCCGAGCGTGAGCGCGATGGCGCCCTCGTGGCGCTGGTGAACGGGCGCATCCTCCGGGTGGAGGATGGGGCGGTCATCGCCATCCGCTCGAGCCAGGTGCGCCTCCCCGCCGGCCGGGCCCGGAGCCACGAGGCCGCGCTCGCCGCGGCCGCCGCGGAGCTGGGCGGCCAGCTCGTGGACGAGGCGCGGCGGGCCTTCCCCCCCCAGGGGGGAAATCCGGGCCGCTGAGGAAGCTGTGGTATGATCGCGCTTCCGGCCGGGAACCGGTCACCGCGGAGGAGAGGCCCGTGCGCCTGAGCCCCCCCTTGCCCCTACCGCTCACCCTGGCGACGAAGATCACCCTGGGCCGGGTGCTCCTGGTGCCGGCCTTCGCGATCTCGCTCAGCTACCACCGGCCGGATTGGGCGCTCTTCCTCTTCCTGCTCGCCAGCCTGGCGGACGCGGCGGACGGTCACCTGGCCCGCCGCCGGGGGGAGATGACCTCCCTGGGCGCCATGCTGGACCCCATCGCCGACAAGCTGCTGATGACGGCGGCCTACGTGCTCATGGGCGCCTCGGGGGAGATCCCCGCCTGGCTGGCCGTGCTGGTGGTGAGCCGGGACGTGCTCCTCTGCCTGGGCTGCCTGGTGCTCTTCATGACCATCGGCTTCCGCACCCCCTCCCCGTCCATCCTGGGGAAGGCCACCGCCGCCCTCCAGATGGTCTCCGTCCTGGCCGCGCTGGCGGCGGAGGCGGCGAAGGCGGACGGGGGGAGCTGGCTCCCCGCCCTCTTCGCCGCGGCGGGGGCCCTGACGGCGGCATCCGGGATCCATTATCTCTTCTTCGTAGGGGCGAGGGTGATCGCCCAGCGGGAGACCGGCGGGAGGCCCTAGCCCTCCTCCCGCCGGGGCCCGAATGAGGCCGGCATGACGGAAGAATCCACCGGAACCCCCTCCCCGCTTCTGCTGACGTGGAAGCGGGTGTGGCTCATCCTGATCGTGATCGGGGTGGTCTGGCTGCTGGTGAGCGCACGCGCGGCGCTGACGCCGCTGGTGCTCTCCTTCATCCTGGCCTACATCCTTCACCCCATCGCGGACGCCCTGGAGCGCCGCCACGTGCCCCGGACGGCGGCCGTCCTGCTCATCCTGCTGGCCCTGGGAGTCACCGGGTTCGTCCTCTGGATCAGCATCGCCCCGGCGGTGGAGAAGCAGTTCGCCTCCTTCGCCCAGCGGATGCCCGCCTACGCGCGGGTGGTGGAGCGCTGGCTCGAGTACCTCCTCGAGCGCTTCCAGCTGGTGCCGCCCGCCGAGGTGCGCAAGTTCCTCACCGAGAACCTCGCGACGCTGGGCCGGGTGCCGCTCGACGCCCTGCGGGCGGGCGGGACCTTCCTCCTCCAGACGACCAAGGGCATCGTCTCCCTCGTCGTGGCGGTGGCCTACCTGGCCCTCATCCCGGTGCTGACGTTCTACATCCTGCGGGACATGGGCAAGATCTCCGGGATGTTCTTCTTCTACGTCCACCCTCGCTACCGGGAGGAGGTCCGGAGGCGCCTGAACCGGCTGGACGAGCTCCTGGGCGCCTTCATCAAGGGCCAGCTCATCGTGGGGATCATCCTCTCCGCCCTCTACGTGGCCGGCTTCTACCTCGTGGACGTGCCCCTGTGGCTGGTGCTGGGGCTGCTGACGGGGGCGGTCTCGATGTTCCCCTACGTGGAGTGGATCGTGGGCCTGCCCCTCGCGCTGGGCCTCGCCGCCCTCTCCCACCAGGACTGGCTTCACCCCCTGATGGTGCTGGCGGTCTTCGGCATCATCTCCCCCTTCGGCGGGATGTTCGTCGTGCCCCGGGTGGTGGGGGAGCGGGTGGGCCTCCACCCAGTGGTGGTGATCGGCGCGATCATGATCGGCGGGGAACTCATGGGCTTCGTGGGCATCCTCCTCGCCGTGCCCCTGGCGGCGGCCATCAAGGTGGGTCTCGAGGCCATGTACGACTACTACATCACCTAGATCCGGAAGGAGGAGACCCCGATGGGCCTCGCGGAGGTGAAGGCCTTCGCCTTCGACGTCTTCGGCACCGTGGTGGACTGGCGCGCCACCCTCATCCGCGAGGGCGAGGCGCTGGGCCGGGAGAAGGGCATCTCCCTCGACTGGGCGGCCTTCGCCGACGCCTGGCAGGCGGGCAAGGAGCCCGCCATCGAGCGCGTGCGCGCGGGCGAGGCCCCCTGGGCGACCCTCGACGCCATCCACCGCGCCCGGCTGGACGTGGTGCTGGCCCAGTTCGGGGCCGCGGGGCTCACCGAGGAGGAGAAGGACCACTTGAACCACGCCTGGCACCGCCTCGACCCCTGGCCGGACAGCATCCCGGGCCTCACCCGCCTCAAGCGGCGGGGGGCCGTCTGCGCCTTCTCGAACGGGAACTTCGGCCTGCTCGTGAACATGGCCAAGAACGCGGGCCTTCCCTGGGACGGCATCCTCTCGGCCGACCTGTTCCGCCGCTACAAGCCCGCCCAGGAGCTCTACCTCGGGGCGGCCGAACTCCTGGGCCTCCCGCCCGAGGAGGTGATGGTGGTGGCCGCCCACCCGAACGACCTGCGCGCCGCCCGCGCGAACGGGCTGCGGACGGGCTATGTCGCCCGCCCCCTGGAGTTCGGCCCGGGCCGGGCGGAGCCCGAGACCAGCGAGGCGTGGGACGTCATGGCCGGGAGCATCGAGGAGCTGGCGGAGAAGCTGGGGGCGTGAGGG
>JBBTDR010000719.1:0-4162 GCA_038042665.1 Nitrospinota bacterium | reverse complement strand
TGGAGCCGGGCCAGCTCATCCGGCTGCCCGCGGCGTCCAAAGGCCCGCGCCCGGCGGCCAGCCGGCCGGCGCAGCGCGCGCCCTCCTCGCCGGCCCCGCGCCGGGAGCCCTCCCCCGGCGAGCCCCACCGCCTGCACCGCGTCCAGCCCGGCGAGACCCTCGCCCGCATCGCCAGCCGCTACCGGACCACGGTGGAGCGGCTCATGCGCCTGAACCAGGACCGGATCGAGCACCCCAGCATGATCCAGGTGGGCCAGCAGATCCGCGTGCCCTCCCCCCCGGCCACGCGGTCCCGGGCTCCCGCCCCCGCGAAAGCGCCGGCCGCCGGCCAGCCGGCCTCCGCCGGGCCGCCCGCCCAGAAACAGCCCCCAAGGCCGCCTGCCTCCGCTCCCGCCTCGCCCTAGGGTTGCGTCCCGCAGCTTCCTTGAACGAGTCACGGTGCCAACTTGTCATTCCTCCGTAGGGGCGTATTGCCATACGCCCCCACGGAGGAATCCGCTTTTTTAGAAGCAGATTCCTCGCTGGCGCCCGGAATGACAACCCTTGCCGTGAGGCTTTATTTTGAAATCTATTTTCAGGATGCGACCCTAGGCGTGAAGCCTTACCCGGTTGTTCCCTGGGCGGATGCCCGGCGGGGGCAAGCCACCCCGCGCGGCCCGGGCGGCCCTCTCCACCGCGGCCAAGCTCGCCGCGGGCCGGAGGGAGAGGGGAGGCGGCCCTGGCAGCCGCGGCCTGCGCGGCGGGGTGGGATTCCGCAACTAGGACGCCTCCATGTTCTTCCGCTCGAAGGGGCACAGGGCGAGCACGGGGCATTTCGCGCATCGGGGCAGGCGCGCCGCGCAGCAGCGCCTGCCGTGGTGAATCAGCAGGAGGGTGACCCGCCCCCACCAGCGGCGGGGCGTCTTCTCGAGGAGCTGGAGCTCCACCTTGACGGGGTCTCGGGTCCGGACCCAGCCCAGGCGGTTGGCGAGGCGCAGGACGTGGGTGTCCACGGCGATGGCGGGGATTCCGAAGACCTCGTTGAGGATGACGTTGGCGGTCTTGCGCCCCACCCCGGCCAGGCGGGTGAGGTCCTCCCGGGCGCGGGGGACCGCTCCGCCGTGGTCCCGCACCAAGGCTTGGCAGCACGCCTGGATGGACTTGGCCTTCTGGCGGTAGTAGCCGCAGGAGCGGATGAGCCCCTCGATCTCCTCCCGCCCGGCCTCCGCGAAGGCCGCCGCGGTGGGGAACCTCCGGAAGAGCGCCGGGGTCACCAGGTTCACCCGGGCGTCCGTGCACTGGGCGGAAAGGATGGTGGCGACCAAGAGCTCCAGCGGGTTGCGCTGCTCGAGGGCGCAGCAGGCGTCCGGGTAGGCCTTCGCCAGCCGGCCCAAGACCTGGGCGATGACCCGCCCCCCGGCCTTTTCTCTCCGATCCGGCTCTCCCCTCCGAATTCGGACCTGCGGCATTTTCCTCATGTTGCGACCCTTCGCCGGACCCTCTAGAATCGTCCTCCGTGAACGCGGCCCGTCCGCGCCCCCGTGGCAATCCCTCAAGGAGGCTTCCCGCATGACCGAGCCGGTGATCGCCCAGAAGGGCCCCTATTCTTATACGGCCGAGAAGGACGAGAAAGTGGCGTGGTGCCGCTGCGGGCGGAGCGCCCGGCAGCCCTTCTGCGACGGCTCCCACCGGGGCAGCGAGTTCCGCCCCCTCCTCACGGACCTCAAGGCGGGCGAGACCGTCTTCTTCTGCGGCTGCAAGCACACCGGGAACGCCCCCTTCTGCGACGGCAGCCACAAACGCCTGTAGGCGCGGGCGCCCCCGTCCGGAGGCCTCCCCGGCCCGTTGCCCCCGCCACCGCGATGGAGTAGATTGCGGGGTCGGATCTTCCGGCGCCGCCGGGGGAGACGGCTTGCGCGTGTAGCTCAGAGGATAGAGCACCAGCCTCCGGAGCTGGGTGTCGCAGGTTCGACTCCTGCCACGCGCACCAGGAATTCCGAGGGCCGGCGCCACCGGCCCTTTTCCTTTATGCCGTCAGCCCCGCCCGCCCGCGGGAGGCCCTGGGAGCGGCGCGATGTTCATGCTCAAGAAGGCGCTCACCCCTCTCTTGTTCCCGCTGACCGTCTCCCTGGCCCTCCTGGCAGTGGGGCTTCTGACCCTTTGGTTCTCCCGGCGGCGGAAGACGGCGGGCTTCCTCCTCCTCGCCGCGGCGCTGCTCCTGGCCGCCGCCAGCCACCACCCGATCTCCGACCCGCTGGTGGCTTCCCTGGAGGGGCGCTACCCGCCCCTCCTGGATCCCAAACGGCCCCCCCGCTCCGACGGGCGGGAGGACGAACCCATCCGGTGGGTCTTCGTCCTCGGAGGCGGAAACAGCTACGACCCCGGCCTCCCCGTGGCGAGCCAGCTCTCCGACTCCAGCCTCGTCCGGGTGGTGGAAGGGATGCGCCTCCACCGCCTGCTGCCGGAGAGCCGCCTCATCTTCTCCGGGGGCTCGACCAGCCATCCCGTGACCGAGGCCGAGAACATGGCGAGCCTCGCCCTCCAGCTGGGGGTGGCGCCCGCCGCCATCGTCCTCGAGAAAGAAACGCTCGACACCGAGAGCCAGGCCCGGGCCGCCCCCGCGCTCGTGAAAGGAGACCGCTTCATCCTGGTGACCTCGGCCATCCACATGCCGCGCTCGATGGCCCTTTTCCGCCGGCAGGGGCTCCGCCCCATCCCCGCCCCGGTGGGGCACATCATCGCCGGAGGGACGGGCCCGGCCTCCCGGGGATTCTATCCATCCGCCTACGCCTTGCACGGGACACAGACTTTCATCTACGAGCGCGTGGGGTACCTCTGGGCGTGGATCCGGGGCCTGACGAAGGAGTGAAGCCCCCGGGACGCAGAAGCGTAACGAAGCCTCGAAGGCGACCTCAGCGATATCCCCCGCGGGCACCCCCCCACAGAAAAAAAGTGCGGCCAGCGGAGCAAATTCTTGTCTCAAACCGCGATTTTCTGCTAGAATCAACCGCGTCCAGGCCCGCCCGAGAGAGATTTCCTTGGCCGATCCGCGCGAGCCCGCGGCCGAACGTCCGGCGGCCCCTCCACCCTCGAAGGCCCAGGAACGGAACCTCTCGCTCGGCGTCCTCTCCGCCAAGCTCAAGAAGAACTACGCCTTCTTCGCCGGCCTGAGCGACGAGGAGATGATCGCCTTCCTCCGGATGTGCGACCGGCGGAACTACAAGGCCGGCGACGTCCTCTTCGAGGAAGGGGAGCGGGAGGACTGCTGGTATATCGTCCTCGCCGGCCGGATCGCCATCCACCGGAAGGGGAAGGTGCTGGTCCACGTGGCCGAGGGCCAGTGCTTCGGCGAGGTGGGCTTGCTCAAGAAGGATACCCCCCGGAGCGCCTCCGCCCGGGCCGCGGTGGACACCATCCTCCTAGCGGTTCCCTACGACATCCTCAACCGGAAGATGCCGGGGCTGTCCTACAAAGTGCTCGAGTACGTCGCCAACCAGCTCGCCGAGAAACTCCTCAAGTCCGGCAACCAGCTGGAGAGCCTGCGCCCGGAGGAGCCCACGGGAGAGCCCCCGGAGAAGCAGGCCGGCTAGCCCTCCCCTCACGCGCGCGGCCCCCCCCGCGCGGGAAAGCCTATTTCATCCCGATCTCCCAGGCCATGGCCCGCTCATCCACCCGCGGATCCCAGTCCACCCGGTTGCTGAGGCCGAAGGTCGAATTGAGCCGGTAGAGAGGGACCACCACGAGGTCCTCGCTCCCCTTCTTCGCGATGGCGGCGAAGGCCTCATGCCGCCTGGCCGGGCCGGTCTGGGTGGCGGCCTCATCGGCCATCTTGTCGATCTCCTTGTCGCACCATCCGCTCCAGGCCCCCTTGCAGCCGAGGAGAGTCGTGACCTGAACGTCGGGGTCCCCGTTGCCGCCCCCGAAGGAGTGGAAGAAGAGAAACGGGGCATAGTCCGGGCCCGCCTGGGCGCGGTGCTTCAGGAAGCGGTTCCGGTACGCGAAGGAACTCAGCGCGTCCAGCTTCACCCGGATGCCCGCCTTCAGCAGCATGCCCGCCACCACCTCGGCCGCCTCCTTGGCTTTCATGTAGCCGCCCGTCTCGGCGGCGAGATCGAGGTCAATGCCGTTCGGGTAGCCCGCCTCGGCGAGAAGTTTCTTGGCCTTCGCCGGGTCGTATCCATAG
>JBBTDR010000718.1:0-2372 GCA_038042665.1 Nitrospinota bacterium | reverse complement strand
AGATGGTGTCGAACTTGATGCTGTTGATGCCGCAGCTCGAGGTGCCGCTCGAGCCGCAGGTCGAGGTCTGGCGGCCCGAGTTGGCCGTGGTGGTGGAGTCCCCCAGGACGGCGAAGCGGACGGCGAAATCACGGAGGGTTGTACCGTCCATTACCCGATAGTTGAACCCCGCCGGGTTGTTCGTGTCCTGGGCGGCGATAACAGCGGAGTTAGGGTGGAAGTGGACCGGGACGACGCGGAATTGGCCGCTTGGAATGTCGGCACCGAACGACGAGCCCGCCCGGGGGTTATACGACGAAACCGATTGCGAAAAAACCTTCCCGCTCCCATAGCCGGAGATGGCCTGGCTCCCGATGGTCAGCCTATGGAGGCCGTCCACGAACTGGATATCCTGGCTGTTGGTGAATTGCGTCCCGGCGAAGTTGAAGACGGCTGAAATCTCGCTTGGAACGTTTAACCGGCTGGTGATGTTGAGCAGTTCCTCCCGGATGAACTCCGCCGGCTCCTCGTTCCCCCTCTCCACCCGCAGGTTGGCGAGGCGGGGGCTGCCCGCGGGGCTCCCGACCACGAGGCTGCACCCAGGACTCAAGCAGGTGGAGGCATTCCCGGTATAGAAGACGCTGAAGTAGGAGTTCCAGGGGAGGTCGCGGATCTGGAGGGCGGTCTTGCCCGAAAGCTGGCCCGACTGGAACTCCGCCCGGAGATCGATGTAGGAGAGGCCCCGCCGCTCCGCGAGGGTGATCGAGGCCATCCGCACCTCGTCCGTGCTCGGGCGGTACACGTACTGCTGGGCCCGGACCCGGCGGCCCTCGGAGTTGAAGAACACCAAGCCCGCCCGGGCGTCGGCGTTCTGCTGCCAGAAGGCGTCCCGGGCCCGGATGTCGGCCGATACGAGCTGGCTGTCCACCAGCGAGAGCAGGCTGCCGCCCACGAAGGTGGAACTGGCGCCGCCCGACCGGCCGTGAACAATCTTGGCCACGACGTTGGCGACGTCCTCCTCCACCTGGACGGCGTAGGAGAGGAAGCCGTTTGCGTTGAGGGCGCCCACCCGGGAGGAGACGTCGATCAGGGCCGTCTCGTTGCTCCGGGCCCCGAACGCCCCGGCCCGCAGCTGCCCCGCCTGGTAGCCGCCGTTATTGCACTGCCCCGACGTGCAAACAATCCCCCCCGACCCGACGAGGGGAACCCCCGTCAGGGTATAGGCGGCGGGGCGCATCTCGCCGCCCCAGATGTCCTTCACCTGCTGATCCGTGACGAGGACGGGCTCACGAAGGTCGTCGAGATAAAACAGGAACACGGCCGACGCGAACCAGGGGTCGTGGCCGTTGAAGAAGACCCGGGAATCTACGCCAAAGCCGGGGATGACGTCGTCCGGCGCCGCCGTGGCGAGGATCATCTGCCTGAGAGCGCCGGGGGTGAACGCGGTGCTGCCCGGGGGCACGGGGAGCACGCCCCCGGCCTCGGCCAGGCGGTTCAGCTCCCGGCCGATGGCCGTGGCCACCGCCGCGCCGTGGGCGGTGAGTTCATCGTCATCGGGAAAATTCCGGAACCAATTGAAATTCCCGGCCGTCGTGTTGCTGCCCACGCACCGGCGCGTGGGGAAGTTATCCTCGCAGTTCGCGAACTCCACCACCTGCTCGGGCGTCAGGTTGTCGAAGAGGGAGCCCACGCGGCTGGAGGTGCCGCTGCGGGATTCGCTGTCGGTGACGGTCTCGGTGATGTTCTCGAAGGCCACGCCGAAGTCGAACAGGGACTTCAGGACCGTGCTGGTAAAGGGGGAGCTCGGCCTGAAGCGCGCCAGCATGGCCTCGCCCTCGGAGGTGCTGAGGTTCGACACCAGGTTCGCCTGCTGGCTCGAGGTGAGCTTTCCGAACTCCTCGGCCTGGCGGGCGTCGGTGAGCTTCAAGAAGGCGTCCTTGAGCTTGGCCCCCGTCAGGCCGGTGAAGGATACCGTGGAGGTGGTCGGCAGGGTGGTCGAGCCGCCTCCGACCGTGTCCTTGCCCTCCTGGGCCGTGTCCTCGGTGGCCGTGCCCTTGTCCTGGGTGACGATGTTGGTGGCCGTCACCTGGGTGGCCTCCCGCTTCGACGCGACCGTCTCCACCGTGGATTGCTTGACCTGGGTGGTGACAATGACGTTGGCCTGCTGGACCTGGGCGGTGGTGACCGCGGCCGTCTGGGCCGGGGCCGTCACGGCGGTGGCCTGGTCCACCTGCTGGGTCTCTTGCTGGGTGGACTGCCGGACGGCGGCGGGCGCCGTGGCGCCCGCGGTCAACTCCGCCGTCTGGCCCGCCCCGACGGTGACCTCCTGGGCCGGAGCGGCCGGAGCCGCCCCAGGCGGCGCGGGGGCGGGGGCGGGCGGGGCGGTCACGGCG
>JBBTDR010000717.1:0-6773 GCA_038042665.1 Nitrospinota bacterium | reverse complement strand
GGGGGCTCTACCTGCGGGGGGCGGGCCGGGAGCCGGGCGCCGCCCCCGCCGGGGCGGACGCCCTGCGGACGGGCTGGTTCGAGCCCGACATCGCCGCCTTCCTGCGCGAGGCCGCCCCCCTCATCGGCCGGGCCTGCCAGTCGGAGCGCGCGCGGGACACTTTCCGCATCGCCGGGGAGGTCTACGAGGCCGTGCGGAACTTCCTCACCGAGGAGGACATGGCCCAGGCCGCCCAGGAGCTGAACGCCTCGGGCATCCCCGAGGAGATACTGAAGAAGGCCCAGGAGAAGGGGGCCGAGGGCGAGCAAGAAGAAGAGATGGAGCTCAAGACCCAGGAGCTCCAGTCCGAGCCCATCGAGGCCGAGGGCGAGCCCCTGGAGCTCACCCCCGAGGAGCTGGCCAAGCTCGGCCACTGGGCCTCGCCCTGGTTCGAGCTCGAGGGGCACAAGAAGGAAGTGCACCCCACGGCGGAGCTCCCCGACGAGCGCACCATCGTCATCCCGCCCGAGGGGAAGCCCGAGGAATACCAGGCCGTCGTCCAGAACGCGGCCAGCCAGATCAAGGTCCTCGTCTGGAAGCTCATGCAGATCATCCACGAGCGCACCTACACCCGCTACAGCGGCGCCCACCGCTCGGGCAAGCTCAACACCCCGAAGCTCTGGAAGCAGCGCCTGGGCAAGTACCGCCTCTTCCACCGCCGCGAGAGCCCCGAGCGGCTGGACGTGTGCTTCACCCTCCTCGTGGACGAGAGCGGGAGCATGAACCGGGAGTCGAAGTATCTCGCCGCGCGCGAGGCCACCATCTTCTTCGCCGAGGTGCTCGACCGCCTGAAGGTGCCCTTCGAGGTCATCGGCTACTCGACCGAGAGCTCCGAGGCGGCCATGGCGGCGGCCCTGGGCCACATCCCGGCCTTCAAGTTCCGCCACATGCGGCACTCCCCCCTCCAGCACCGCGTCTACAAGGCCTTCGACGAGGACTTCCTGCCCATCAAGCACCGCCTCGTGAACATCTACCCGCGCTTCAACAACTGGGACGAGGAGCACCTCCTCTTCGCCTACCGCAGGCTCGTCCGGCGATCCGAGCGCGAGAAGATCATCATCATCACCTCGGACGGCCAGCCCAACGGCGACGCGAGCCACCTCATCGAGACGGTGGGGCGCCTCGGGAAGCTGGGCATCCGGGTGGTGGGGGTGGGGGTGGTGGACCCCTTCGTCGAGCAGATTTATCCGAACCACATCGTGGTCCGCCACCTCCCCCAGCTCACCGAGGAGCTGGTGCGCATCCTCCGCCGCGAGCTCCTGGGCCGCGCGGGCGAGGGCCGGGCCTGGTGAGCGGAGGCCCCCTCCTCCGCGCCCTGGGCCTGCGGCCCGGCCAGGCCGCCGCGGCCGTGGGCGCGGGCGGGAAGACGAGCCTCCTCGAGGCCCTCGCCGCCGAGTGCCACGCCGCGGGCTGGCGCCCGGCGGTCTTCACCACCACCACCAAGGTCTTCGCGCCCGGGGAGCGCTCCCCCCTCCTGCTGGGGGAGGCTCCCTCCCTCGCCCAGGCCCTCGGCGGCTTCGGGGAATTCCCGGGCCACGTGACCCTCGCGCGGTGCCGCCTGGGAGAGGCGCCCGTGCCGGGCGCGCCCGCGCGGGAGCGGATGAAGCTCGAGGGCTTCGCGCCCGAGGCGCTCGAAGTCTTCCGGGGCCTGGCGGGCGCTCTCCTCATCGAGGCGGACGGCGCGCGCGGCCTCTCCGCCAAGGCGCCGGGCCCCGGGGAGCCGGTGATCCCGCCGTGGACGGATGCGGTCTTCGGGGTGGTGGGCCTCCCGATCCTCGGCGCCCCGCTGGACGAGGCCCATGTCTTCCGTCCCGAGGCCTTCGCCCGGGTGACGGGCCTTCCGCCCGGCTCCCCCATCACCCCCGAGGCCATCGGGCGCCTGGCCCTCCATCCCGAGGGGCTCTTCAAGGGGGCGCCCGCGAGGGCGCGGAGGCTCATCGTCCTGAACCAGGCGGACGCCTTTGGGGACCTTGAAAATATCGAGAAAATTGCTAATATCCTCTGGAACATCGCGGGGGCCCCCCGCGGCCAGGCGGAGGGAGTCATCTGCCTCTCGCTCCGGCCGGGGCAGCCGGAGCCGAGGATCCACCACCGGATGCCCGCGGGGTGAGCCGTTCACCGCGCCTCCCCCGCCGCGAGACCGAGGGACCATGAGCCAGCCGGACGTCTTCAAGGAGATGACCCGCCTCAAGACCGAGGGCCAGCGCGGCGCCCTGGCCACGGTGGTGGCGCGCAAGGGCTCGGCCCCCATGAGCGGGGACGCCAAGATGCTCATCCGCCAGGACGGGAGCACGGCGGGCACCGTCGGGGGCGGCTGCCTCGAGGCCGAGGTGTGGCAGGCCGCGATGAACGTGATGGCGAGCGGCCAGCCCGAGAAGCTGACCTTCGACCTCACCGCCCAGGAGGCCGGGGACAGCGGCCACATCTGCGGCGGGGTGGTGGACATCCTCGTCGAGCCCTTCGAGGCCTACAGCGGCGACCTCCTGGCCGAGATCAACGGCATCCGCCGCGGCGGCGGCAGCGCGGCCCTGGCCACGGTGGTCCAGCCCGGCCACCTGGGCGCGGTGCCCGCCGAGAAGCGCAAGCTCCTCATCCGCCGGGACGGGAGCTCCCTGGGCGACATCCCCGAGTTCGCCGCCGAGCTGTGGCGCGAGAGCACCCAGGCCATCCGCAACGGCCAGCCTTCGCTGCTCAGCTTCGCGAGCGAGGAGGTCCGCGCCGGCAAGCGCCGCCGCCAGCCGGGCGAGGACACCGAGATCTTCCTCGAGCCCATCACGATCCAGCCGCTGGTCTACCTCTTCGGCGGCGGGCACGTCTCCTTCTGCGTGGCCCAGGCCGCCCACCTGGCGGGCTTCCGCGTCGCCGTGGTCGAGGACCGGCCCAGCTTCGCGAACCCGGAGCGCTTCCCCATGGCAGAGGCCTTCCACGTGGGCGAGTTCCCCGGGATCTTCGAGAAGATCCCGGTGGAGGAGCCGGACTACCTCGCCATCATCACCCGGGGCCACGCCAACGACGAGGTGGTCCTCGAGTGGGCGCTCAAGACACCCGCCCGCTACATCGGGATGATCGGCTCGAAGAGCAAGGTCCTCCTCACCTACCGTCACCTCCGGGACAAGGGGTTCGGCCAGGACGAGCTCCTCCGGCGCGTCCACGCCCCCATCGGCCTCGAGATCGGAGCGGACACCCCGGGCGAGATCGCCTTGGCCATCGTGGCCGAGTTCATCCGGTTCCGCCGTCTGGGCGAGGAGGGCGGGCAGAGCGGTGTCAGCGGCAAGCGGATCCAACTCCGGAAGAAAAACTGAGCCCGGCGCCCCGCCCGCCTTCGCCCGGCTGCGCGCCTTCCTCGCGGGCGCGCTGGACTTCCTCCTCCCCCGCCAATGCCCCCTGTGCGGCGAGGGCCTCGGCCTCGGGAGCCCCCGCTCCGTCTGCCCGCCCTGCCTGGACGCCCTCGATAGGCTCCAGCCGCCCTGGTGCCCGTGCTGCGGCAAGCCCTTCCCCTCGGAAGTGACCCTCGCCTACTCCCCGCATCACCTGTGCGCCCCCTGCCGCGAGAGCCCGCCCGCCTTCGACCTGGCCCGGGCGGTCGGCCCGATGGAGGGCCAGCTCCGCGAGCTGGTGCACCTCTTCAAGTTCCGGGGACAGACCTCGGCGGCCCGGGAGCTGGGCCCCCTGCTCGGGGAGTTGGCCCGGCAGGAGCTGGGGGAGCTTCTCTCCGGCGAGGGCGTGGCCGTCACCCACATCCCCATCGCCCCCGCCCGCTGGCGGGAGCGGGGATACGACCAATCCGAGCTCCTGGCCCGCCACACCGCTGAAACACTCGGCCTGCCGCTTGAGACAACCCTAAGACGCCGGCGAGACACTTCTCCCCAGACCGGTCTTCCCGCCCGCCAAAGAAGGCGGAATTTGAAAGGAGTTTTTGGAGTCCCGGATGGCACCAATGTTGCTAAGAAGCGCTACCTGCTGGTGGACGACGTGCTCACCACGGGCAGCACGGCCTCGGCCGGTGCGCATGCCCTGAAGGCGGCGGGGGCCGAGGCGGTATGGGTGGTCACGGTTTGCACCGTCGCGCCCGGGCGATGGAAATCAGATATATGAATACCGCGTCGAGGTGTCATAATTTTTTGAAGTCTCTCGTCTTTTGATGTAGTCTCAGGGTGAGACCGCATTGGTGAATGAGGCCGATGCTCCATGGGCGCCGGAAGCATTACCGTGAGTGCCTGAAAGAGGAGCTACGCACCCCGCCTCGCCAAGCCCGGAAGCCCCCCCTCGCCCCGCCCCCGGCCCCCCCCCGCGGCGGCCATGCCATAGGAAGCCGCCCTCACACAGAAGGAACCCGCCATCATGAAGCTGCGGCTGGACAAACCCTCAAGAGAGGCCATCGGATCGCGCGTCCGCGAGATCCGCCTCTTCAACCAGCTCGAGCAGACCGAGCTCGCCGGCCGGGCCGGCCTCTCCCAGGCCATCATCAGCCAGTACGAGAAGGGGCTCACCGAGATCAGCCTCTCCTTCATCAGGTTCCTGGCGGACACTTTCGGCGTCTCGGGCGACTGGCTCATCTTCGGCTCGGGGGCCTCCCCCTTCGAGCGCGCCCAGAAGCAGATCGACGTGCGCCTGCCCGCCGACGCGGGGCCGGCCGCCGGCAAGCGGAAGAAGAAAGACGGCTACTGCGGCATCCCCCTCGTGGACCCCCGCTCCGCCGCCAGCCCGGGGAAGATCCGCGCGGAGAAGATCGCGGAGTGGGAGATCCTCCCGGCGCAGCAGGTGGCGGGCCGCACCAACCTCGTCGCCCTCGACATCAAGGCCGACTGGGTGAAGAACATGAACCCGCCCCTCCGGGCCGGGGGCCGGGCCGTCGTGGACCGCGGCGACAAGGAGATCACCCCCGACGCCTACTACGCCGTGAACACCCTCTCCCGCAAGGGGCCCTCCGCCGAGGCCAGCGTGAACGCCATCCGCCGCCTCAGCCGCAGCGGCCAGCGCCTGTGGTTCGTCGAGGACCGCCCGTCGGGGGACTTCGATCACCTCGACCTCAAGAGCGGCGACCGCATCGAGGACATCGTCATCGGCCGCATCATCTGGGTGTGGCAGAAGCTGGCGTAGCTGATTCACCCGGCAACCGAATTCGTAGGGGCGACTGGCCGGTCGCCCCTACGTTTTTCCGCGACGGCCGCCCTCCCCCGCGCCAGCCGGGCCGCGAGGACGATGGCGTCCACCGTGCTGGAGGGGTCCCCCGTCGCGTCCGCTGGATGCGCTTGTTCGCCCGGTCACTCACGGCGAGACGGGCGTGAGACTGAACACGCGGGCAAGACGGGATGCAGCTTGGATGTCGCCACGCCGCAGGGCCTCGCGAACCTCGTCGAGCTTGCGCGCGTCATCGAGGGAGAGATATGGCGACCAGCCTTCATCGGCCTCGATTAACTCGACGTTCACCTCGGCCGCATACGGGCCCTCGCGGACCAGCTTGGTACGGCGCCTCTTGTTCATCGCCTCCTCCGAAGAAAATCGTCGCCCCAGCGAGCCGGATCAGGCCGATAGGCCGTGACCAAGACCGCCGGCGACGCCTGCCCCCCCGGGATGCCCCAGACGACGTGGATCGGGCCGCTATTCCGGTCTCGCTGCAGGACAAGAGTACACGGCCCCTTCGAGAATTCAGGGTAATCCTCAACCACGACCGCGGCCGCGACACCTTCGAACACCTCACCGGCGAGGATGCCGTCTTCGGCCATTTCGTCATACCCGTGTGCGGAGATCAGCACATCCCCGCGCTGCACGAGACCTATGATCAGGCGAAGGGTATCGCTCATGTCGTGGCGCCATCCGTATAGCTGCCCAAGGCTAAACCCTTCGTGGGCAAACCGTTGACTCTATGTCTTCCGAATAACGCTCATTTCTTTGCTTGCTTCCATTGAACGTTTTCACCATTGTGGCACGCCTTTTTCGCGGGCGTCCACATTTCGTTCCGCAGGGGCGTTCAATTGACCGCCCCTACTTTCTCCCCCGCGCCAGCCGCGCCGCCAGCGCGACCGCGTCCACCATGCTCGAGGCGTCCGCCACTCCCTTCCCGGCGATGGGGAAGCCCGTCCCGTGCTCGGCCGAGGTGCGGACGATGGGGAGCCCCAGCGTCACGTTCACCCCCCGCACGCCCGCCCGGCCCTGGGCGTCGAAGCGGAAGCAGAGCAGCTTCCCCGGGATGTGGCCCTGGTCGTGGTACATGGCCACCACCCCGTCGTAGAAGCCCCCGCGCAGCTTGGCGAAGACGGTGTCGGGCGGCTCGGGGCCTTGGGCCTCGACCCCCAGCGCCCGCAAGTCCGCCACCGCGGGGGCGATCTCCTCGATCTCCTCCCGGCCGAAGAGCCCCCCCTCCCCCGCGTGGGGGTTGAGGCCCGCCACCCCGAGGCGCGGGGCGCGGCCCAGATAGGCGCGCAGCGCCCGGGCGAACACCTCTCCGACATAGCGGATGCGGCTCCGCTTCACCCGGCGCAGGGCCTCCCGCAGGGAGAGGTGGGTGGACACATGGGCGACGCGGAACCTCCCGTGCCAGAGGAGCATGACGGGCCGCCCGCCCGTCAGGTGGGCCAGGAACTCGGTGTGGCCCGGATACGGGAAGCCCGCGGCCTGGAAGGCCTCCTTCTGGATGGGGGCCGTGGCGAGGGCGGCGCACGCCCCCTCCCGCACGAGCCCCACCGCCCGCTCGATGTAGCCCGCCGCCGCCCGGCCGAGCGCCGGGCGCACCT
>JBBTDR010000716.1:0-1485 GCA_038042665.1 Nitrospinota bacterium | reverse complement strand
CATCGCCACCCCGTAGGGCAGCCTCGCGCCCTCGCCGGGGGCCAGCGCCCCCTCGTAGGCGAAGCGCGTCATCGCATAGCTGGTGTAGCTGCGGGGGCGCTGCACCCCGGCGAGGCACTCCACGGAGCCCCGGCCGCGCTCGAGGGCCCGGCGCAGGCCCTCCGCGTACCCGTCGAGGAACTCGGGCGAGGCCCCCTCCAGCTGGACGAGGGCCTGGGCCTGGAGGAGGGAGGGAGGGGGCAGGCCGCCCTCCCGGCTCATGGCGGGCAGCGCCCGGAGGAGCTGGTAGCGCCCCCGCCGGAAGGCGGCCGGGGAGGCCGGGCCCTCCGCCCGGTGCATGTTCTCCATCCCCTCGCCCAGGCGCTCCCAGGCGCGGATGAGATCGCGGTCCGCCCCCTCCGGCAGGCGCACGAAGAGGAAGCGGCCGTGCCCGATCACCTCGCTCGTCAGGTTGAGGCCGTCGAGATCCATCCTCTCAGCTCCCCTGGAGGCTTTCTACGCGTGGGGGTTCCCTCCATAATAGCGGGCCACCGCCCGGAGAGGAAACCGGAAGCTTGGATACGGAACCCGCCCCTCCCGAGATGGCCCGGCGCCTGGCCGAGATCCGCGGGGAGGACCTCCGCCGCTGGGTCGGGGCCTTCGCGGGCCTGCGGCACGGCCAGTGCGAGCCCGAGGCCCTCGAGGCGCGCGCCGCCCTCCTCGGGCGCGAGCTCGAGGGGATGGGCCTGCGCGCCGAGCGCCAGCCCTTCCCCTTCCGGGGCCGGACCTACCACAACATCCTCGCCGAGGTGCGGGGGCGCGAGCCCGACCTCGCCCCCCTCCTCATCGGGGCCCACTACGACGCCGCCTGGGGCACCCCCGGGGCGGACGACAATGCGAGCGGGGTGGCCGCCCTCCTGGGGGCGGCGCGGGCGCTCGCGGCGATCCCCCCGCGCCGCACGGTCCGCTTCGCGGGCTTCAGCCTGGAGGAGCCCCAGGACGCCGTGGACCGCGCCTGCCGCCACGGCAGCCGCCACTACGCCCGGGAGGCGAAAAAGAAAAGAGAGCCGCTCGCCGGGGTCTACATCCTCGAGATGGTGGGCTACACCGACCCCCGGCCCGGCAGCCAGCGCATCCCGGTGCGCCTCGCCCAGCCCGCCCCCGAGGCGGGCACCTTCCTCGGGGCGGTGGGCACGCCCCGCTCCCGCGGCCTCCTCGACGGCCTGCGGGAGGCGGCGGCGCGCCACGTGCCGGAGCTCCAGGTGGTCACCCACGCCGTGCCCCTGCGGGGCTTCCTCCTGCCCATGAGCCGGATGAGCGACCACGCCCCCTTCTGGGACCGGGGCTTCCCCGCCGTCATGCTCACCGACACGGCCTTCCTGCGGAACCCCCACTACCACCTGCCCACGGACGCGCCCGAGACCCTGGACTTCGGCTTCCTCGCCCGGGTCACCCGGGCCCTGGCCGCCGCGGCGGCGGAGAGCTGAAGACCGAAAAACTCCTGAA
>JBBTDR010000715.1:0-3259 GCA_038042665.1 Nitrospinota bacterium | reverse complement strand
GGGACGGCTCGGGTGGATTGGCAAAAAACTCAATGAAATTAGGATGAATTCGCCCTCTCTGGGCACGCGGCGGAACGAGGCCAACTTAGGGCTTGACTTTGGGATTGTCAAACCCCAAATTATGTTTATCTCCAAATTGACAATCCTTTCTCAATATAGAGAAAACATGGATCACACCCCGTCGGCGATACAGCATGCCCTGGACACCATCGAGGCCTTCCAGTTCGGCCCGAGGGAGTTCAGCGCCCGCGAGCTCCACGAGATGCTCCACATCCCGCGGGCGACGCAGTACCGCGTCCTCCGGGCGCTGGAGAGGCGGGGCTACCTGCGGCGGGATCCCCAGAACGGCCGCTACCGGATGGGCTACAAGATCCTCCAGCTGGCCGCCCTGGCCCAGGAGCAGATCGAACTGGTCCGCACCGCCCAGGACGTGTTACACCGGATGTGGACCGAAACACGCGAAACGGCCCAGCTCGCCGTGGTGGACGGCACGGAGGTGATGTACCTCCGGGTGCTGGAGAGCCCGGTGCCCCACCGCTTCCTGCTGCGGCCCGGGGTGCGGGCGCCGATCCACTGCATCTCGCCCGGCCTGGCCATCCTGGCCTTCTCTCCCGAGGAGAAGGTGGAGGAGGTCCTCCGGGCGGGGCTCAGGCGCTTTACCGACAGGACCCTCACCACCCCGGCGGGGCTGCGCGCGAGGCTCGAGGAAATCCGGCGCGACGGCTACGCCATCAACCGCGGCGAGTGGCGGGAGAGCGGGGGCGGGGTTTCGGCGCCGGGGTTCGACTTCCGGGGCAACGCGGTGGCGGCCATCGGGCTCTCGGGCCCGAACGACCGGCTCACGGAGGAGCGCATGGTGGGCTTGGCTCCGCTGGTCCGCGAAAGAGCCGCGGAGCTTTCGAAGATTCTCGGTGGGACTCCGCCTCCTCCGCTCGGCGCGGAAGGCGGTATGGCGGTGCTGAATGGGGCGACCCGGAACAGCTCTTCAAAGGAGGAATAGCATGGAATACAAGAGCAAACACGAAGCCAAGGCCTACTGCAAGGCGCACATGAAGGGCGTCTGGGCGGCCCTCACCACCCCCTTCACCCCCTCGGGCGAGCTGGACGAGGAGGGGCTGCGGCGCAACGTCCGCCGCTGCATCGACGACCTGAAGATCGACGGCTTCTTCTGCAACGGCCTCATGGGCGAGTACTGGTCCCTCAACCCGCAGGAGCGCAAGCGCGCCCAGCACATCGTCTGCGAGGAGAGCCGGGGCAAGGCGGGGACCATCCCCCACACGGCCCACATCAACATCTCCGAGGCGGTCGAGCTCACCCACCACGCCGAGGAGGTGGGCGGCGACTACGTGATCATGATCAACCCGGTCTACGGCGCCCACGACGACGACGAGATCTTCCTCTACTTCGACACCATCGCGAAGCAGACCGAGATCGGCATCGCCCTCTTCAACCAGCCAAAGTCGGGCACCACGCTGAGCCCCGCGCTGGTCGAGCGGCTGGCCGAGATCCCCAACATCTGCTGCATCAAGAACGCCGTGAACAGCATGGAGCACACGCAGGAGGTGCGGCGCCGGGTGGGCGACAAGATCGTCGTCTGCGACCCGAACGATGAGAACATGCTCGTCGGCATGGCCCACTTCGGGATGCAGGTCCACATGTCCTCCCCCTGCCCCTACCTCTATCAGGTGCCGGGCTACACCCCGATGAAGGACATGTACGCCGCCATCCAGAAGGGCGACATGGTGAGGGCGTGGCAGATCCACTATGAGCTCGAGCCCCTGCGCACCATCCGCAAGAAGTACTTCACCTCGGGCCCGAACGGCCGCACCACCGCTTACCTGAAGGAGTGGTCCAAGCTGCTGGGGATGGCCGCTGGCGAGCCTCGCCCGCCCATCGTCCCCCTGACCGAGAAAGAGAGGAAGCAGTTCCGCGACGACCTGGCCAAGACCGGCATCCTCGAGAAGGTCAAGGCCTAGACACGCCAGCATCCCTTGCGGGGGCGGGGCGGCGGAAGGCGCCCCGCCCCCACGGGGCATTCCCCCAGGCAGCGGAATCAACCCCGGCCGCAGACACCCTCCGGTCATCCTTCTTCCGCCTTCCGCGCTTCACGCGATCCTATGGGGAGGAGCTCATATGTTCCCGTTGCTGGCCGCTGTGTGCGCGGCGCTGGCCTTCGCTTTCGGCGCTTTTGGGACACCGCTCGACGCCCAAGCCGCGAAGCGGGGCGGAACCCTCCGCGTCGCGGTTGAGGGAGAAGCCTTCGATCTCGACGTGATTGGGATCAGCGGCGCGCTGAAGGTGTACCGGGAGATAATGAGCGCCGCGCTGCTCCGCCTCGATGAGAACTTCAACGTCGTCGGCGATCTGGCCCAGAGCTGGGAGGTCTCCGACGAGGGCCGGGTCGTCACCTTCAAGCTCCACCCCGGCGGCACCTTCCACGACGGCACCCCGCTCGACGCCGAGGCCGTCAAGTGGAACCTCGACATGATCAGCCGCAAGGTGCTGCCGAAGTGGGTCCAGGAGCGCGAGGCGAAGAACCCGCAGTACAAATGGCGGAACATCTTCGAGAACTACCTCTACCACCTTGAGAAGGTGGAAGTCGTAGACAAGTACACCCTCCGCATCCACCAAAAGGACATTGGAAAAGCCCAAATCTTCGACGACATGACGGGCACCTTGGGCCGCTTCGTCCTCGTCTCCCCCAAGGCCTATGACATGGACATCGAGCGGTTCCGGCGCCACCCGGCCCTGGCCGGCCCCTACAAGTTCGTGGAGTGGAAGCGCAACCAGCACCTCATCGCCGAGCGGCACGAGGGCTACTTCAAGAAGGGCCTGGGCCTGCCCCACCTGGACCGTCTCGAGTTCTACTTCATCCCGGACGCCAACCAGCGGATGAACGCCCTCATCGCCGGCCAGATCGACGTCATCAACAACTTGCCCCTCTCCCTGTATGAGGCGATGAGAAAGGTCCCCGGCGTGACGGTCCACAGGGGGCGGGCCACCATCAACTACGCCTTCCCCTTCCACAACCAGCTGCCCCTCTGGAAGGACATCCGCGTCCGCAAGGCCGTCTCCTGCTACGGCGTGGACCGCGCCCTGATCGTCCAGACCGCCCTGCGGGGGCTCGCCAAGCCCTGGGTGAGCTTCGCGCCCGGCGGCGCCGTGGACGCCCTGGACCTCACGGCGGAGTGCCCCTACGACCCGGAGCGGGCCAAGAAGCTCCTGGCCGAGGCGGGCTACGGGCCCGGCAAGCCCCTCA